>DATJFU010000147.1:0-2515 GCA_035495495.1 Bdellovibrionota bacterium | reverse complement strand
CGTAGTCCACCCCGATGCCGAAGGTGATGGGCAGCGAGATGAAGTTGAGAAAGTTGATCTTGAGACCAAAACCCAGGATCGCGCCCGCGAACCAGACCACGCCCAGGACGAGGGCGAAGAGGGCCATGGCGGAGACCCGGGCGTCCCTGAACAGGATCAATACGAGCACGATCACGGCCAGAAACGCGAAGAGGGTCGCCCGCGGGCCGTCCCGCCGCACGGCCTTGAACATGTCCGAGGTCACGGGCAGCTGGCCCGCCACCAGGGCGCCACTCCCCACGGCGTCGGCCACCTCGCGGATGCCGTCGATGAACGCGTTGAGCTGGGCCCCGCTCCAGCTCTCGCTGTTGAGCTGGGGCTCGACGAGCACCATCTTGCCCAGGCTGCCGTCCTTCTCGGTGAACTTGCTCAGGACCAGGGGTGGAAGCGAGGGCGCCGTCACGCCCGCGAAGGCCTCGGGGGTGAGGAGCTCCTCGACGCGTCTTCTCTCGGTATCGTTCAGGCGCTGGATCAGGACCGGATAGAGCATGCCCTTGATGCGCTTGAGGGACTGGATCTTGCGCCACTGCTCGCTGGGCAGAAAGTCGTCGATCGAGCGGACGGCGCCCATCAGGGAGCCGGGGCCCTCCTTCTCCTTGCGCTTCTTGAGCCGGCGGGCGACTTCGGAGGCCTGCGCGCGGGTCTGCATCATGACCGCGACGGGCGAGATCTCGCGGCCAAAGATCTCCTCGATGTAGCGGTTGTTGTAGCCCGACCCCTCGGCCATGCTCCGCTTGTCGCGGAGCTTGGAAAGGTCGTTCTGCATGAGGTTGCCCTCGGGGATGCGGACGAACGACGCGAGCGCGGCCGCGGCGATGACGACGGAGATGTTCCAGAACAGGATGGGCCTGCGGCTCACGGAGCGCGCCAGGGCCGAGGTCAGGCGGCGCTTGGGCGGCTTGCGGTCCGGGGCCCAGAGCGTCCCGCGTCGCTCAAAGAGGGTCAGGATCGCCGGCATGAGCGCATAAGAGCTGATCCAGCAAAGCACCATGCCCTCGAGTCCGATGATGCCGAACTGACTGAAACCCCTGAAGCTCGTCAGCATGAGCGAGCCGTACGACAGGCCCGCCGCGAGGGCCGCCGTCCAGGTGGCCGTCATCGTGCCGGCCATCGCAGCCTGGGTGGCGCGCGTGTGGGGTTCGCCCGCCTGGCGTTCTTCGAGATAGCGGGCCAAGAAGATGATGCCGTAGTTGATGCCGTTGCCGATGACGATCGCGCCCAAGAAGGCGGAGTTGGCGTTCAGGTACCCCACGAGGCCCCTCGCCACCCCAAAGGTCCACAGCGTGCCCATGAGCAGGCTGCCGAGGAGGGCCGCCACACCCCTGAAGCTCCTGAAGTACCAGTAGAGCGCCGCCCCCGTCAGGAGCAGCACCACGAGGGTGGCGAGCTTGAGATCGGCGACGAGGGCCGCCTCTTCTTCGATCATGTTCTGGATGTCGCCGGTAAACTTGATCTCGAGATCCTTGGCGTACCGGGCGGGCTTGAGATCGACGATGATGCGGTCCAGCTCCGCGCGCAGGCGTCTAGCCTGCGAAGCATCCGTGAGGCTGCCCGTCTTGTAGACCAGCACCGCTCGGATCCGTCCGTCAAAGGTGGCGTAGTATCCGCCGGGAAAGCGGCTGAAGAAATCCGTGGTGGCGCGGTACTTCTTTTCCATCCCGGAGAAGTCCAGCTGGGGCTCGCGCAGCTCGATGCCGTTGAAGATCGTGAGCGGGTTGCGCATGGTCCGCTCGTAGTCGATGCGGTCCCGGATGTAGTCGTGGACGGCGCCGAGGTCGCCGAGATCCATGTACAGCGGTTGGCGCCGGTTGAAGAACGCCATCTCCCGGTCGATCCGCCATTCGACCAGGGCGACCAGGTCCTTGGGCAGCTTTTGCGCGGCCTCGGCCAGGTCGTCTTGAAAGCGTTTTGCGGCCTCAGCGTCCTGCGAAAAGATCAGGACCGCGAGGTTGTCGGTGGCGGGGAGCCGCGCGGTCACGTGGTGAAGGTCCACCACGCTCCTGGCCGTGGTGGGCAGCATCTCCTCGAAGCTGGTGCGGAGGTTCGCGTAGAGCTGGACCGTGTAGTACGCGCCGACGAGGGTGAGCACGAGGCCCACCGCGAGCACGGCCTTGGCTCGGTGGATGATCAGCCGCGAAAATGCGTTCACGCGGTGGAACTATCCTGACCAAAGTATTTTGCCAACGGGGAAAGCCGACCTTGCCCTGGCTGAGGTTTTGATTTCTACTATCAAAGCCGTGAACTTAAGTCAGTTGCTGAGCCGGTTCGTGCGGGGCATGGGCGACTTTGTCGTCTTCGTGGGGGACACCCTGCGCGCGTTTCGGCGGCTCTGGTTCCGGCGTGGCCTGCTCTGGACGCATGGCGAAGCCATCGGGGTGAGTTCCACGGGCATCATCTCGCTTGCGGCCATCTTCTTTGGAGCCGCCATGGGCTACGAGTTCTGGCAGGGCTTTCACTGGTTCGGGATGGAAGAGCT
>DATJFU010000146.1:0-6433 GCA_035495495.1 Bdellovibrionota bacterium | reverse complement strand
CTTCCCATGCACAATAGTTACGAATCCTAATGGAAGGGGACAGGCAATGTCGGAGCATCTGAGTCGCTCCCTGGGGCCGGTGATGCTCTGGGGTCTCGGGGTCGGTTACGTCATTTCGGGCGAGTACTTCGGGTGGAACCTGGGGCTCCCCGACGGCGGCCCCATCGGCCTCCTCATCGCGACCCTCCTCGTTTCGGTCATGTACATCGCGTTCTCGTACAGCTACGCGGAGCTGGCCTGCGCGATCCCGCGGGCCGGCGGCGCGTTTGTCTACACCTCGCGCGCCCTCGGCCCCACCTGGGGATTCTTGGGCGGGGCCGCCCAGATCCTCGAGTTCGTGTTCGCCCCCCCGGCCATCGCGGCCGCCATCGGCGGCTACTTCGTGACCTACTTTCCGGGCCAGGATCCCAAGGTGTTTGCGATCATCGCCTACATCCTTTTCACGGCCCTCAACATCTACGGCGTCAAGCACTCGGCCATCTTCGAGCTCGGCATCACGATTCTGGCGGTGGTCGAGCTCCTGATTTTCGCGGGCGTGACGGCGCCCCACTTCCACCTCGCCAACCTCACCCAGGACGCCATGCCCAACGGCATCGCGGGCATCTTCACGGCCCTGCCCTTCGCCATCTGGTTCTACCTGGGCATCGAGGGGGTCGCGAACGTGGCAGAAGAGGCCAAGAATCCCCAAAAGGACATCACGCGCGGCTTTGGCTCGGCCATCTTCACCCTCGTGGCCCTCGCGCTCATCACCCTCGTCTGCGCCGTGGGCGTGGATGGGTGGAAGTCCGTGGTCTTCAAGCTCGGCAGCACGGCCCCCTCGGACACGCCGCTCCCCATGGCCATGGCCAAGGTGGTGGGCGACAGCCATGCGCTCTTTCACATCCTGGTCACGATCGGCTTGTTTGGCCTGATCGCCAGCTTCAACGGCCTCGTGCTCGTGTCGGGCCGGGCCATCATGGAGTTTGGGCGCGTGGGTTACGCGCCGCACTGGACCGGCACGATCCTGAAAAAGCGGCACACCCCTGCCGCGGCGCTTCTCATCAACCTGGTCCTGGGGATCATCGCCCTCCTGAGCGGCCGCACGGGCGACATCATCACCCTGTCGGTCTTTGGGGCCATCACCCTGTACGCCCTGTCCATGGTGGCGTTCTTTGTTCTCCGCAAGAAGGAGCCCAAACTCGCCCGGCCGTTCAAGACCCCCGGCCATCCGTGGGTTCCGGGCTCCGCCCTGGTCCTGTCCGTCCTGTGCCTGGTCGCGATGGTCTACTATAACCGCGGGCTCTTTCTGATCTACTTGGGACTCCTGGCTTTGGGCTACGTCTGGTACCTTTTCTTCGTACCCGCAGAACGGAAGAAAGCCCGAATCTAGAGGAACCTCCATGAGTCCCGCAGCCGCCGCCCCCGCCACCCAGCAGATCCTGGACCTCGTCCGCAAGAGTGAGCACCAGAAGGTGCGCGTGGCCGTGGCCGACATCGACGGCATCCTCCGGGGCAAGTACCTGCACAAGGACAAGTTCTTTGGAGCGGCCGAGGGCGGCTTTGGGTTCTGCGACGTGGTCTTTGGCTGGGACTGCGGCGACGTGGCCTACGAAGGCAACACGTTCACGGGCTGGCACAGCGGCTACCCCGACGCGCTCGCCAGGATCGATCTTTCGACCTACCGGACCGTGCCGTGGAATCAGGACGTGCCCTTCTTCTTGGGTGAGTTCGTGGATTCGAATGGCGCGCCCCTCTACGTCTGCCCCCGCCAGCTCCTCAAGAAGATGGTCGCCAAGGGCGAGGCGATGGGCTTTGACGCCAAGTACGGGATGGAATTCGAGTGGTTCAACTTCAAGGAGACGGCCCAGAGCTGGCACTCCAAGGGGTACATGAACCCCGAGCCCCTGACCCCCGGGATGTTCGGTTACTCGATCATCCGCTCGACCCAGAACCAGGACTTCTTCATGGCGCTCATGGATGAGATGCGCAAGTTCGGGGTCCCGGTCGAGGGCCTGCATACGGAGACCGGCCCGGGCGTCTACGAGGCCGCGCTTTTGTACTCGGGTGCCGTCGAGGCAGCCGACCGCGCAGTGCTGTTCAAGACGGGCGCCAAGGAGATCGGCCAACGCTTTGGGATCATGCCGTCGTTCATGGCCAAGTGGAACGCGTCCCTCCCCGGCTGCAGCGGCCACGTGCACCAGAGCCTCGCGGACCGCGAGAGCGGCAAGAACCGCTTCTACGACGAAAAAGCGCCCCACAAGATGAGCACGGAGTTCAAGCAGTTCGTGGCGGGGCAGCTCGCTCTGCTCCCCGAAGTGCTCGCGTTCTTCGCGCCCACGATCAACAGCTACAAACGCCTGGTCGACGGCTACTGGGCCCCGACCAAGGTCACCTGGGGCGTCGAGAACCGCACGACCGCTCTGCGCGTGATCCCCGGCTCGTCCAAGTCGACGCGCCTCGAGACCCGCGTCCCGGGCGCCGACTGCAACCCTTACCTCGCCATGGCGGCGGCCCTGGGCGCCGGCCTCTACGGCATCGAGCGCAAGCTCGAGCTCAAGCACGCGCCCATCCAGGGCAACGGCTACGCCGTGACCGACGCCGTGAAGCTGCCTGGGTCGCTCCAGCAGGCGGCCGACAAACTCGCCGAGAGCAAGGCGGCCAAGGAAATCTTTGGCGAGAAGTTTGTTCGCCACTTTGTGGAGACCCGCTACTGGGAATGGAAGAAGTACCAAGAAGCGGTCACGCAGTGGGAACTGCAGCGTTACTTCGAGATCATCTAGAGGGAGACCATCGTGCCTAAGAAGCAACCCATCACGCGCCCCGGCGCGGCCTACCAATATAACTATCCCACCCGGATCCGCTTCGGCGCGGGCATCCGCAACGAACTCCCCAAAGCCCTACAGGCCAAGGGCATCCGGCGGGCCTTTGTCGTGACGGACAAGGGGTTCGCGAGGCTCCCGGCGTTTCAGAGCTACATGGAGGAGCTCAAGCGCGATGGCCTCGAGGTCACCGTGTTCTCGGGCATCTGGGGCAACCCGGTCAAATCCCAGGTCGACGAGGGGGTGCGCGCCGCGAAGGCCGCCAATTGCCAGGCCTTGGTCGCCATCGGCGGCGGCGCGGCCCTCGATTGCGGCAAGGCCATCGCCCTCATGATCCACCACCCCGGCAGCCTCTTTGACTACGAAGACGGCCGCCCCGGCGCTCCGCCCGTGGACAAGGAGATTCCGTTCATCGTGACGATCCCCACGACGGCCGGCACCGGCAGCGAAGTGGGCCGCTCGAGCGTGGTCTCGGACGACCAGACCCACCGCAAGGTCATCATTTTTGATCCCCGCCTCCTGCCCCAGCTCGTGCTCGTGGATCCGGAGCTCACCCTGGGTCTGCCCGCCAATATGACGGCCGCCACCGGGATGGACGCCCTCACCCACCTGATCGAGTCGTACCTGGCCCAAGGGTTCCACCCCATGGCCGACGGCATCGCGCTCGAAGGCATGAAGATGGTGGCCAAGTGGCTCCCCGAGGCCGTGAAGTACGCCAAGACCAAGCCCGGCCAGGCCACGCCCGAGCACCTCGAGGCCCGGGGGATGATGCTGAACGCCGCTTTGATGGGCGCCGTTTCGTTTCAAAAAGGTCTGGGCGTCACGCACTCCTGCGCCCACGCGCTCTCCACGGTCTGCGACATGCACCACGGCACCGCCAATGGGATCATGTTGGATGCCTGCATGGAGTTCAACGCCAAGGCCGTCCCGGACCGCTTCAAGGAGATGGCCCATGCCCTCCGCCTCCCCGGCGGGTCGCCCGGCGCGTTCATCGCCTGGACCAAGTCGTTCAAGAAAAAGCTCGGCATCCCCATGACCTTGTCCGAGGCGGGGGTGACCAAAGAGCACCTGCCCAAGCTCCTCGATATCGCCGAGAAGGACGCGTGCCACCCCTCGAACCCGGTGGCCGTGACCCGCAAGGACTTTGAGAAGATCTTCTTGAAGGCCCTGGGAAAGGGCGGCAAGAAGGCCTCGGGCAAGAAGAGCCCGGCTAAGAAAAAGCCGAAGAAATAAGAAATGAGCGCCCGACCTCCACGGATCGGGGTCTCCGCCTGCATCATGCACGCGGACCCCGTCAACCGTAAGAACATCTTCAACGGCAAGCCCCTGCTCTACGCCGAGCAGAGCATGCTGCATTACCTGCTCGGGGCAGGCGCGGTTCCGTTTCTGATCCCGACCCGTCCCACGGCGAGCGCGGGCTACCCAAAAGTCCCGACCGTTCAGGAGATCCTGAGCGAAGTCGAGGGCGTCGTGATCGTGGGGGGCGTCGACATGTCGCCCGGCAACTACGGCGAGCCCCCCCTCAAGCCCGAGTGGGGCGGCGATCCTATCCGGGATGCCTATGAGATGGAACTGGTGCGTGCCGCCCTGGCCATGGACAAACCGGTACTCGGCATCTGCCGGGGCATGCAGGTCCTGAACGTCACCCTGGGCGGCTCGCTCTACCAGGACATCTCGACCCAGGTGAAGACCAACCTCGTCCACCGGGACGCGAACATCTACGACCAGAACTTTCACGACCTCGAGATCGTCCCGGGCTCGGATCTCGAGCGAGTCTACAAGGGCGACCGCAGGCGCAAGATCAACACGGTTCACCACCAGGCCATCAAGGATCTGGGCCAGGGCCTCGTGCTCGAGGCCCGGTGCCCCGTCGACGGCGTGACCGAGGCCGTGAGACTCGAGCATTTCGGCGGCCAGGGCCCCTGGGCACGCGGAATCCAGTGGCACCCCGAATTCATGGTGGGGGGCGACGACTCGCTCCTCGACCCCTGGCCCATCGTCAAAGACTTCTTAATGGCAGTACTCGAACGGAGAAAAACCCATGGCTGAACTTCACTCCCTGCGTGGCACCGGCGGCGCGAGCTCAAACCCCATGGGTGGGATGACGGGCACCCTCAAGATCTGGAACCCGGCCACGGGCCAGGTCGCCCGCGAGATCGCGGCCGACACGCCCCAGTCCCTCAAGGCCAAGTACGAGGCCGCCCGCGCCGCGCAGCCCGCGTGGGCCGCCACCAAACCCGCGGACCGCACGCGGATGATGAAGAAGTTCTGCGACCTGCTCATGAAGAAGATGGACGCCCTCGCGGCTGACCAGAGCCTCGAGACGGGCAAGCCCATCTCCCAGGCCAAGAACGAGATCCGCGCCACCCCAGGCCGCGTGATGTTCTTTGTCGAGAACTGGGAAAAGACCCTCAAGCCCTTTGGCTATCCGGCCTCGGGCGGCATGGAAGAGGTCATCAAGTACGAGCCCTTGGGGGTCGTGGCCAACATCTCGGCCTGGAATTACCCCTGGTTCGTGGGCTCCAACGTCTATGTTCCCGCCCTCCTCACCGGAAACACCGTTCTCTACAAGCCCTCCGAGTTCTCGGCCCTCACGGGTCTCCATGTGGCCGAGCTCCTCTGGGAAGCCGGCATCCCCAAGGACGTGTTTCAGCCCGTCATCGGCGCGGGCGACATGGGCGCGGAGATGCTGAAGCTCCCCGTGGACGGCGTTTTCTTCACGGGCTCCTACGCCACGGGTGCTCGCATCGCCAACGCCGTCGCGGGCCGCATGATCAAGGTTCAGCTCGAGCTCGGCGGCAAGGACCCGACTTACGTCGCCGACGACGTGGCGGACGTGAAGTCCGCGGCCGAGGGCCTGGCCGACGGCGCGTTCTACAACAACGGCCAGAGCTGCTGCTCGGTCGAGCGGATCTACGTCCACCAGAAGGTGTACGAGCCCTTTGTTCAGCACTTCATCGAGACCGTCAAAGGCTTCAAGATGGGCTCCCCCACCGACGAAGCGACCTACCTCGGTCCCCTCACCCGTCAGCCCCAGATCCAGGTCATCGAGGACCAGATCCGCGACGCCGTCTCAAAGGGCGCCAAGGTGCAGACCGGCGGCAAGCGCGTGTCGGGTCAGGGCTGGTACTTTGAGCCCACCGTGCTCACGAACGTCAATAACGGCATGAAGGTCATGCGCGACGAGAGCTTCGGCCCCATCATCGGGATCCAGGCGGTGGGTTCGGACGAAGAAGCCGTGAAGCTCATGAACGACACTGAGTACGGCCTCACCGCCGGCGTTTACAGCCGCAACCGCAAGCGGGCCGAGGGCATCATGGCCCAGCTCAACGCCGGCTCGGCGTACTGGAACTGCTGCGACCGCGTGAGCCCCCGCCTGCCCTGGACCGGCCGCCGCCAGTCCGGCATGGGCACCACGCTCTCCCACATCGGGATTCTCGCCTTCGTCCAGCCCAAGGGCTGGCACATGCGCTCACCCGCGAAGCCGACTAAGGCCGCTAAAAAGCCGGCTGCGAAGAAGAAGATCCAGAAGAAGGCGAAGAAGTAGCCGCCGGTTCGACCGCCGGATTAGAGTCGGCGTCGGCGACGGCCCTGAACTCCTTGGGATCCGCGCCCGAAGGGTCGCGGCGGACGCC
>DATJFU010000145.1:0-2671 GCA_035495495.1 Bdellovibrionota bacterium | reverse complement strand
CCAGAGATCCCCCTCGCTGCGCATGTGGTGCGAGAGGATGCGGCGCGGATTGGACTCCTCGGTGCGTTCGACCACGGCCGCGCCCGATCCGTCGCCGAACAGGATGCACGACGTACGGTCGTCCCAGTTGGTGATGGGGCTCAGGACCTCGGAACCCAAGACCAGCGAGGTCTTGACCGTCCCGGCTTTGATGAAGCTGTCGGCGATCGAAAGGGCGTAGACGAACCCCGAGCACGCGGCATTGATGTCGAACGCGTAGGCGCGCTTCGCGCCGAGCTTGTGCTGCAGGTAGCACGCCGCCGACGGCATCAAAGCGTCGGGCGAGCAGGTGGCGAAGATGATCTGGTCGACGTCCTCGGCGGTCTTGCCCGCCATCTCGAGGGCCTTGCGGGCGGCGACGAGCGCGAGGGAGGAGTTCACTTCGCGGGGGTTGCCCGGCTCGGCGATGCGGCGCTCGCGGATCCCGGTGCGCTCCACGATCCAAGCGTCGTTGGTCTCGAGCCCCTTGGCGGCGAGGTCGCGCGCCAGCTCCTCATTGGTCAGGGCCCGCTGTGGAAAATGCGAACCAATGCCGGTGATCCTCGAAGCGTAGCCCATGCGGTCTAGTGATGCGTCTCGATCTTGATCTTGCCCAGTTGAGAAAACGGCGACTCCTTGATGATCCGGTCGCAGGCGCAGCGCCCGCGGTTCAGGTCCGCGCCGCAGTTGGCGCAGATCCCCTTGCAGCCTTCGGAGCAGAGGGGTTGAAAGGGAAGCTGGAGCCGGAGCTGCTCGGCCACGAGCTCGCCAACGTCGATGAAGTCTTCGGTGAGATAGGTGATGTCCAGGTCGCGGTCCTCAGGCGTGTGCTGAGAATGGGCCTTGCCCCGGGTGACGTGCCGGGGCCGGCCGTCGGAGTCCTGCAGGGACGGGATGCCGGCCATGCGGGGGTCCTGGCTGTAAAGGGCCGTGAACCGGGGATTGACCTGAAACTGAAAAGGCGAGGCGCACCGGCTGCACAGGAGCTGGATCTCCGTGTCGATCGACCCGTTCAGGACCACCACGCCGTCCACCTGACTCACGGTGAATTCGGCCGTGACGCTCCGGTCTTTGAGCGGTGCGCGGCGGGCGGAGGGAACCTCGGGAGAGTCTTCTCCCGCACGCTCGTCGAGCTTCAAGACGGTGTCCCGGAGCCAAGGCTCTTCGTCACCATCGAATTGAAGATCGCTTTCGATCTCTTTGATTTCACTTAGGAAGATCTTCATAGCAGCGGTGGCCGGACCTTACCCTTGGCACGCCCGACCGTCAAGGGCGGAGAAGCTAACCCCCCAAATGACTTGGGTTTTAGGCTTGACGGGGGCAATGGGCGCATGGCACCCGAGAGAGGTGTCGGATCGGCCAAAATCCAACCTCACGTCGTGGGCATCACGTCTTCTCGGGAAGAGCGCATCAGCCATGAAAGATAAGGACAACAAGAAGAAGGCAGCCCCTGCCGCCAAGAAGGGCACGTCCCCCAAGGCGGCGAAAGCAGCCCCTGCCGCGAAGGCAGCCCCCAAGGCCGAGAAGGTGGAAAAAGCCGCGGCGAAAGCCGCCAAGGCTGCCCCCACGTCGGCCGGCAAGGGCGCGCAGGCCCATGCCGCTCCTGCCAAGGGCGCTAAGAACGCGCCGGCCCCGGCTCCCGCCGCTCCGGCGGTCGCCGAAAAGGGTAAGAAGGGCAAGACCGCCGTCGTCGCCAAGGGCGCCAAGGCCCCCGCGGGTCTCAAGGCCGGCAAGGGCCACGTGGATGCCCGGGACCTCTGCCGCGAAGTCGCCTGCGAATCATCGGCGACGTCGTCGGGCTACTGCCGGCTGCACTACATCAAGAACTGGAAGCGCATCAAAAAGAAGGAGCTCCTCCTCAAGGAGGGCAAGCTCAATCGCTACATCGAAGAACTCGTGGCCAAGTACCCCGAGAAGTACATCGAGGCGATCCGCCAGGACCTCAGCTCCGACCAGGATTTTGCCAAGGTCGTGACCGATCTCGAACTCGACGAGGGGATCGACGAGTTTGATTCGGATTCCGAGAACATTGAATCGCTCATCGATTCCATTCGTAAAGACATGGATGACGAGTCGGATATCTACTGAGCATCTGGGCCCTCTGTAGTTTCAGGCGGCGGTCAGTGAAACGTCGGCTTCTTGCCGCTCTGGGCGTCTTCGACCCGCTCTTCAACCAGCTCTTCGGCTTCGGCGGCCTCTTCGGCCTGGCGCTTACCGTAGTCCGGATCGTTCTTGGCGAGCCACTCTTCGGCGGCCTGGTCCATCACCGGATTGGCCTTGTCCATGCGCAGGTGGATGGTGCGTTTGTTGATCTCCACCGGAGACCACTGAAACGGGATCCCGTCCAAGTCCCCGAGCGAATCGCCGGCGAGCTGTTCGAGCTTCGCCGGATACTTGGGATCCATGAGGGTTCCAAAGAGGGTTCCTAACCCATCCACGCACGCCGAGAGCAAGTCCTCGAGCGTGGGTGACGAGGCATGGGGGTCGAAGTCGGCGCTGGCATAGGCTGTGGTGGCCGCCAGCTTCTCTCCAAAGAGGAGCGAAACCCCGACGATGACCTCGTCACCGTAGAGATTGCCCGCGACCTTGAAATGGGCCTCGTGGCCGGCCTTCTTGAGCGCTTTGAGCCCCTCGTCGAAACCGGTGGTGAACA
>DATJFU010000144.1:0-7329 GCA_035495495.1 Bdellovibrionota bacterium | reverse complement strand
TCGGCGCTCAATCTGTGAAATAGCAACGCCATGGTTCGAAGTCAAGCCTACCCATCGCAGCAAATGCACTGCGGCTTACGCACCGAAAAAGACGGTCGGTCATTTAGTCAAACAATATCAATCAACTATGTCGCCAAATTTTTGTTATAATTATTGAGAGGTTAGGTCTGACGCCGCCGTCTAACGTTTTCGACCAGAACCGACGATCCCTCGGTGAGGGGTTAGGGTTCCCATGGATAATGCCTTAGTTAGAAAGTCAATTATTGGCTGCGTGCTCGCGACGGGAAGTTTGCTGAGCGCTTGTGCGGGCTCCGCTGTCCGAGACGGACACGACGAGTCCTCGCCGCCGCCGGTTCCACTCACTCAGAACATCACTGAAGAGAGTGCGACCGCGAGCAAAACCGCTGAGCCCAAAAACACCGAAGACTGGCACAGCCGCACGGCCAGCGCCGAGCACCACTTTGGTCTCGCGCAAGCTTACTCGGCCGATGGCAACACCGAGCGCGCCATCGAGGAGTACAAGCTGACGCTGATGTATGACCCGGATTCTCCGCTCGTTCACGCTAGGTTGGCCGCAGAGTACGTGCGCAAAGGCATGCTCTCGGCCGCCATGGATTCGTGCAAGCAGGCATTGAAGAGCGACCCCAAGTATTTGGATGCGCGTCTGATGCTGGCCGGCCTGTATTCCACCGCCCGCCAGACGGATGAGGCCCTGGCCGAGTACGACCGCGTGCTGACCCAGGACCCCGCCAACGAAGAAGCGGTGGTCTACAAGTCGCAGGTGCTCCTCGAGGAGGACCACGCGTCCGACGCGGTGGCCGAGCTGAAGAAGTTTCTGAAGACCAACAACGAGTCCGCCGCGGCCTACTACTACCTGGGGCGGGCGGAGCAGGCGCGCAATCACCCCAGTGACGCCATCGTGGCCTATCGCAAGGCGGTGGACCTTCGCGGGTTGTTTCCGCAGGCGTCGCTGGCGCTGGGTTACGTCTACGAAACCAACAACCAGACCGACCAGGCCATCGCGACCTACAAGGACCTCTTTGACCAGGCCCAGGACGACGGCGCGGCCAACCGGCTCGCCACCGTGTACCTGAAGCAGGAAAAGTACGAAGAAGCCCTGCCCTACCTGGAGGCCGCGGCCGCCGGGGACACCGAAGGCCTCAACGTCCAGGTCAAGCTCGGGCTCGTTTACATGGAGCTCAAGCAGTACCCCAAGGCCATCAAGTCCTTTGAGGAGATCCTCAAGGAGAACCCGGGCTCGGACCGGGTTCATTACTACCTGGGCAGCCTGTACGAGCAGGTGGGGGACCTCGGCAAGGCCATCGAGCACCTGAAGCTCGTGACCTCGGACTCAAACCTCTTCAAGGACTCTGCGATCCACGTGACCTACCTGCTCAAGCAGGGCGGCCGCCGGGATGAGGCCAGGGAATACATCATCGGGGCGATCCACAAGGAGCCCTACTATCCGGCGTTCTATATCTTCGAGGCTTCGCTCGAAGAGGAGGACAACCGGGTGGGGAACGCCGTGGGCATTCTTGAGGAGGCGGTCTCGCGGTTTCCGGGTCACGAAAAGCTCCGGTACTACCTGGGCAGTCTCTACGACCGCGAAGGCAAGGTGGAAAAGAGCCTGACCCAGATGCAGGCCATCCTTGAGCTCAATCCCGAGAACGTGGATGCGCTGAACTATATCGGTTACACGTGGACCGTGCAGGGCGTGCGCCTCGAGGACGCCGAGAAGATGCTGCGCAAGGCGGTGTCGCTCAAGCCCGACAGCGGTTACGTGCAGGACAGCTGGGGCTGGTATCTGCTGACGCGGGGCCGGGTCTCCGAGGCCGTCGTGCAGCTCGAGCACGCCGCCAAGCTCAAGCCCGACGAGCCCGTCATCCTCCAGCACCTGGGTGACGCCTACGTCAAAAGCAACCTCTGGCACAAGGCGATCGAAGAGTACCAAGAGGCCATGAAGTTCGCCGACGACAAGGACACCAAGAAGGGCCTTCAGGACAAGATCGACGGCCTGACCAGTCAACTGGCGTCCAAGACGATCCCCTCGGATCGGGGCCCCGCCTCGACCGAAGCCACGCATTGAACCGGTTGCCGCGCCGGGTAGGTTCGTGAGAAGTTTCCGCCCATGTTCAGAATCCTGGCCGCGGCCTTTGGGGTCGCGTTTCTCGCGGCCTGCGCCCACCTCAACCTGACCGGCCCGGGCTCCAACGCGCTTTCGACCCTCGATCGAGTCTGTGCCTTGGGCGCGGGGACCGGTTCGATGGACGGAGCCGTCTGGCTCAAGGCCCATTCCAAAGACGCCTCGGGGCAGTTTCCCGCCGACGTGAAGGTCGAAAGCTCGGGCAAGGTCCTGATGGAGGTGACCAACCTCATCGGGGAGACCCAGGCGCGGATCGAGGTCGACTCGGGCAGCTACCACATCATGGTGCCGGGCAAGGACGCGCGCGACGAAAAGGGCGACGGGAGCTGGGGTGGAATTCCGCTACGCTGGGCCCCCCGTCTCTTTCTGGGCCGCTTTCCATGTCCCGACCTGCCCCTCGACTCGAGCGCCACGGCCAAGCTGGACGTGGACGACCACCTCGAGGTCCATGTGGGAAACGAGGATTACCTCTACGTGCTCTCGGCCTGGGGGGGCGGTCCGTGGGTGAGCGAGCTCACGTGGCTCCGCAAGAACGCCCAGGGCGAGAGCCGGGTTCTTTTCAAGTTCGACCGACCCGACGAGAGCTCGGGCGCGCCGCTGCGTTGGAGCGCCGTTTCGGACCAGGGTTCGGTGGACGTTCGCTGGCGGCGCCGAAAGCCCGGCACCAACGGATAAGCCGTGCGGCGACTGGGTCTTTTTCTCACGTTCGCGGCCGCGGCGGGGCTGGTGGGTTGCAACAAGCGGCCTGCCAAGGAGCCCATCCGGGTGCTTCGGGTGTCGATGGCGCAGAAGCCGTCGTCCCTGGATCCCGCACGCTCTGGCGACGCCGTTTCTTCGGCCATGTCGGCCCTCGCGTACGAGGGCTTGTTCAAATACCACTACCTCAAGCGGCCCTACCGGCTTGAACCGCTCCTCGCGGACGGTCTGCCCACCTGGAGTGCGGATCGGCGAACGCTGCTCGTGAAAATCCGGCGGGGGGTGCTCTTTCACGACGACCCCTGCTTCAACGAGGCGGGGGGCCGTGGCCGCGAGATGACCGCGGAGGACGTCGCGTATTCCCTGCGCCGGCTCGCGGACCCGAGGATCGCCTCGCCCGGTTGGTGGATTCTCCAAGGCCGGATCGAGGGCCTCGACGCCTGGCGGACCAGGAGCGCGCAGGAGACGAGAAAGCCGGACTACACGGTGCCGGTCGAAGGCCTCCAGGTCACCGGACGTTACACGCTCAAGATCACGCTGGTGCGTCCCTATCCGCGGTTTCTCCACGGGTTGGCCTCGCCTTACGCGGCGGTGGTCGCGCGCGAGGCGGTCGAGAAATACGGCGAGGATTTTGGCTCCAACCCCGTCGGGACGGGGCCGTTCGTCCTCGATCGGTCCGCGAGCCTGGCGGGCGCCCGCTGGATCTGGCTGCGCAACCACGCTTACGACCACGACCGGTATCCGTCCGAAGGAGACCGCGAGGATCACGCCCACCGTCTGCAGGACGCGGATCGCCCCTTGCCCCTGGTGGACCGGCTCGAGGTCGAGCTCATTCCGGATTCCACCAAAGCCCAGGCCCGGTTTCAGACCGGAGAGCTGGACGTCTGGTCGCCGTCTTCGGGGGCACCCGACGTGGGGGAGGTCAAGGGGCAGACCCTGCATCGGGAGCGGAGCCTCGCGACCGAGGTGGTGGGGCTCGTCTTCAATCTGCGAAAGCAGGGGGTGCTGAAAAATCGCATGCTGAGGCAGGCGATCGCGCGGGCTCTGGATCGCGAACGATTTATTTCGCTCTTCTACTCGGGCGCCGCCGAGGTCCAGGTGGGACCGGTCCCTCCCGGACTCGAGGGTGGCGAGTCGATGCCCCGGGATCTGGGCAGCGCCGAGCTCGGGTTTGATCTCGTCGCCGCGAGAAAGCTGGTGCGCAAGGCGGGCTATCCCGGTGGCATCGGTTTAGGTGAGCTCGAGTTCATCGTGCCCCCCGAGGGCGCGTACCCCCGCATGGCCGATTTCATCAAAGACTCCCTGTCGCTCGCGGGAATCCCGGTCAAGATTTCGCCCCTGGGGTCTTGGGAGGAGTTCTTGACCGCTGTGAGAAAGGGGCAGGGGGACCTCTGGATCTCGGCCTGGAGCGCTGACTTTCCGGACGCGGAGAATTTTCTCCAGATTCACTCCGGAACCGGGGTCACCAATGAGTCGGGTTTTCACGATCCGGCCTACGATCAGTTTTTTGAGCAGGCGAGCGGCCTGACCAACGGGCCGGGGCGGGACGCCCTCAACTCCAAGATGGCGCGGATCCTGGTGGATCAGGTGCCCTGGGCCTGGATGCTCAGGCGGTACCGGGTCTGGCTGGCCCAGCCCTGGGTGGGCAACCTCAAGGTCCACGAATACGAGCCCGCGCCCTGGAAGTACCTCCGGGTGGATCTGGGCAAAGACGGCAAGAAGGAATAGGATCAGGGGGATGTCCCAGGGCGAACCCATCTTGCAGGTGCGGAACCTGTCGACCTCGTTCTTCACCGAGGAGGGCGAGGTTCGCGCCGTCGACGACGTGAGCTTTTCGGTCAAAGCCGGGTCGACATTGGGCGTGGTGGGAGAGTCGGGCTGCGGCAAGAGCGTCACGAGCCTCTCGATCATGCGGCTGGTGCCCACTCCGCCGGGCAAGATCATGGCCGGCGAGATTCTCTATTCTGGACGCGACCTCCTGAAGGTTTCGCCCGCGGACATGCGCAAGATCCGCGGCGACGAGATCTCGATGATTTTTCAGGAGCCCATGACCTCGCTCAATCCGGTGTTCACGATCGGCAACCAGATCGTGGAGGCCATCCGTCTGCACCAGGACCTGAGCCAGGAGGCCGCCGAGGCCAAGGCCGTCGACATGCTCCGGCTGGTGGGAATCCCCGCGCCTGAGAAACGGATCAAGGACTACCCCCACCAGCTCTCGGGTGGCATGCGCCAGCGTGTGATGATCGCCATGGCCCTCTCATGCAACCCTAAGGTTCTCATCGCCGATGAGCCCACGACGGCGCTCGACGTGACGATCCAGGCGCAGATCCTGGACCTGCTTCGGTCGCTTCAAGAGAAAGTCGGGCTGGGGATTATTCTGATCACCCACGATCTCGGCGTCGTGGCCGAGATGGCGGACGAAGTGGTCGTCATGTACGCCGGCCGGGTCGTCGAGCACGCACCGGTCGACGAGATTTTTGAAAAGCCCAAGCATCCGTACACCCGGGGGCTTCTCCGGAGCATCCCCAGCCTCACTCCTCGCGGTCCGGGCGGCGCCCGCTCGCGCCTCGAGGCGATCCCGGGGATCGTGCCCAACATGCTCGAGCTGCCCAAGGGCTGCCGCTTTCAGGAACGCTGCCCGCACGTCACGGAGGAGTGCCGGGCCGCCGAGCCGGTTCTCCGTGAGATCAGTAAGGGTCACCGCATTCGGTGCATCAAGGATCTCTGAGCGATGGCGTTGAAATCGGTCGAAGCCAATCCGGTCCTGCTGAAGGTCGAGAACCTGGTGAAGCGGTTTCCGATCCCGGGCGGCCTCTTGGGCCGCGAAGTAGCCGCGGTCCGCGCGGTCTCGGACGTCTCGTTTGAGATCCGCCGCGGCGAGACCCTGGGCCTCGTGGGCGAGTCCGGCTGCGGAAAGTCCACGCTGGGTCGATGCCTGCTCCGGCTCATCGAGCCCACCTCGGGTAAGGTCACGTTTGACGGCAAGGACGTCACCTCGCTCAAAGGACCCGAGCTCCGCGCACTCCGCCGGCGGATGCAGATCATCTTTCAGGATCCGTTCGCCTCGCTCAACCCGCGGATGACGGTCGAGGAGATCCTGGGCGAGCCCTTGGACATCCACCGGACGTGTCCCACCGCCGACGACCGCAAAAAGCGGATCTTGGCCTTGCTCGACATGTGCGGTCTGCGCCGTGAGTCCCTGAGCCGGTATCCCCATGAGTTTTCGGGCGGGCAACGGCAGCGCATCTGCATCGCGCGCGCGCTCGCAGTGAGCCCGGACTTTATCGTTTGCGACGAGCCGGTCTCGGCCCTCGACGTTTCGATTCAGGCCCAGATCATCAACCTGATGCAGGATCTGCAGAAGGAACTCAAGCTCACCTACCTGTTCATCGCGCACGACCTGAAGGTGGTGGAACACATCTCGGACCGCGTGGCCGTGATGTACCTGGGCAAGATCGCGGAGATCGCCGAGTCGGATGAGCTCTACCAGCACCCGCGACACCCCTATACCAAAGCGTTATTGTCTGCTATTCCGCTCCCGGATCCCAAGCGTCGGCGTCAACGCGTTGTCCTCCAGGGCGACGTTCCGTCGCCGATCTCGCCGCCAAACGGCTGTTATTTCCACCCCAGGTGCCCCATAGCGCAGGATCGGTGCCGGACTGAGGCTCCGCAGCTCGAGGTGCAGGGAAATTCCAGCAACGTGCCGCATGAAGCGTCTTGTCATTTTCCCTCCTAATCCCGCCTAAGCCCTCAGCATCTTAAAGAAAAGCTCCGAATAGTTAGGGAAGAGGAGGGACCCGTCTGCTCTTTGCAGAGAAGAAGCTCCCACCCGAATCCGCGCCCGAGTTGCGGGCGATCCCAGTGGATTCGGTGAAGCCCTACGCCTTGATGCCGGCGCCGGTATACGTGTACCTGCGCCGTAACGGGAAATTTCTGTCCGTGAAAGCGCCGATGGATTTCTTCACGCCCGAAGAGCTCCAACGTTTTCGTGGCTACGAACATTTCTTCATGCCCAAGTCCGTCGATGCGATCGCGGATCTGCGCACCGCGGGCCGCAGAGTGCGGGCGCTCATGCTCTGGGATCCGACGAGCAAGCAGTTCGGGCCCGAGACGGGGCAGACGCGAATGGCTCCCGCGCCCTTTGAGCTCTCGGACGCCGTAATCCGCATTCTCGGCGGCCTATGGACCTCGGAGTGCAAGGTACGGCCGTTTTCAGTCACGATTCTCGTGGATGAGATCTGCGACGTGTTGCCCGCCGAGCTCCTTCTCCGTGCGCGCGACGAGGACGTCATCCGGTTTGAGACCGCGCTGTTTCGCTCGAGCTGGGTCGTGTTTCTCGCGCTTCACCTCGGGTTCTGCGACCTGAAGTTTCTGAACCGTCTGCGCGAGCGCGCCTTTGTCGCCGGGTTCGAGGGGTCGAACCCCTTTGCCGCGCATCCCGAGCTGGACGAGCTCTACCAGCTCGCGTCGCTGTCGCTCGAGTCGGCCGA
>DATJFU010000143.1:0-4145 GCA_035495495.1 Bdellovibrionota bacterium | reverse complement strand
AAGCTGGTGCAGACTGTCGAACACATGAGCCCCAAGGCCGCGGCCGGGCTCATCGAGCGACTGGATGAGCGTCTGGCCGTTTCGGCGATGGCGCAGATCGAGACCGGGCGCCTGGCAAAGATCATGAACGTGCTGAGCCCCGATAAGTCGTCGAGGCTTTCGGAGATCCTCGCGACGGGCAAGGTGCAGCACCGTGACCCGGCCGCCGCGCCGGCGGCGCCCGCTGAAGGAAAGGGGACCAAAGGGTGACGGACGGAATGTCGCCAACCCTGCTTTCCTCGCTTCAGGCGGCCGACGTCCGCGCGCAGGCGCCCAAGCGCGACCCGCGTGACGAAGCGGCCGATGCCGGCGGTTCGTCATTCGCGCAGATCATGGCCGCGGCCCCGGCCGTGCAGCCGATTCAACCCCAAGTTCAACCGCAGGCGCAGCCCCAGGCTCAGGTTCAAGCCGCGCCCCAAGCCGCCGTCGACGCGGCCAAGACCGTCGCCCAGGCCAATCCCATGGCCGGCGAGGCCAAGGCGGCGATGGCGGCCGCGCAAGCGTCCGGTATCGCCGGTCGC
This sequence comes from Bdellovibrionota bacterium, assembly GCA_035495495.1. Taxonomy (GTDB): domain Bacteria; phylum Bdellovibrionota; class UBA1018; order UBA1018; family JADZFF01; genus JADZFF01. The sequence goes on along the minus strand of DATJFU010000143.1, from coordinate 3,585 downwards.
ATGGATTTCATGGGCGTGACGCCGTGGAACCCGCAGTGGATCCGAGGAGGACGCCCGGAGCCCACGGATGCGGCGTCCGACACCGCCCAGGCTCAGGCCGCCCAGACGGCGCTTCTCTCCCAGATGCAACCCGCCGTGGGTCGCATGCAGATTCAAGAGACCGCCCAGGCCCAGCAGTTCTCCTCCGCGGCGAGCGTCACGACCCGTCAGGTGGCGCCGACCCAGGAGCCGGCCGAGGCGCCCCGGCCCCTCTCGGTCGACGAGATCGTTCAGGCCGCTCGGGCGCATGCCCAGGCCATGGGCTTCTCGCCGGCTCAGACACAGGCTCCCGATCTCGACTCCATGGCGGCGGCGCCCCAGGCCGCGCGAATCCAGGCCCCGACTGCGGCGCACCTTTCAGAAGATCAGGTCGCCATGTCCCAGGCCCTGGCGGCGCTCCGTGGCTCCGAGGTGCTTTCGGGCCAGGGTCCGGCCCACGCGGTCGAGGGTGACTCCGACGACGCCGATGCCGCTCCGGCCCGCGCGCTGCCCATGGCCGCCCAGCCCTTGTCGGGCCAGGATTTCTTGGCGGCCCGTGAGGCCCTCAAAGCGCCGCAGCAGGTGGCGGCCACGGTCGTTCCGAACCAGGCTCAGAACGTCGCTTCGACCCCCGCGCAGCCCCAGAGCGGTGATCGCCAAGGCGCGCAGGGCATCGGACGCGCCGCCTCGCGTCCCGACTTCGCCGAGAAGAACGCCCCCGTCCAATCGCCCGCCCAATCCCGCGAGCTGAAGGGCGGGCCGGTTCCGGTGGCGACCGAAAAGACCTTCAAGAAGCCCTTGGCGCTCGACCCGTCGACGGTCGCTCCGATGGCGTTGGATTCCACTCCCGGCGCGCAGTTTGCCCCCGCCTCCCCCCGTCCCGAGATGACGGGTCAGGTGGTGCCGGGGTCACAAGCTCAAGACCGTCTGGCTTCCACCTCCGTGTCGGGGTTGGCCAACGGGATCGGCTCCCTGCGGGGACAGGGTGGCGGTGAGATCCGCATGAAGCTTCAGCCCGAGCATCTCGGGGAGCTGAACCTCAAGGTGACCACCCGCGGTAACGAGGTCGCGATCGAAGTTCGGGCTTCGAGTGAGAAAGCCCGCGAGATTCTGGAGCAAAGCCTGCCCGCCCTGAAAGAGAGCCTGGCGGGCCAACGGCTGGTGGTCGGAAAGATCGACATCGTGAGCGCCGGGGCCATGACCGACAGCGCGGTGAATGCTCCGACGACCCAACATTCTTCGATCGACCTGGGCTTGGGTCAACAGTGGCGCGGGCCGAACTCGGGTCAGGATGGAAACTGGAACGGCGATGGCGGCCGCAGGGCTCCCCGCGATGACGGCGGCGCCGATCTCGGCTCCGGAATGGCTCGGGCCGCCCGCCCGGCCGGTGGTGGAGCGCGGTCTTACGGGGCGGCGGGTGCCGCGGGCCGGATCAACGTTCTGGCGTAAGGACATTGGGAGAATAAGTGGAGATCAGAAACGGTTACAGCTCAGCGATCCCTGACCGGCCGGCCTCTCCGGCCCAGGCGCCCATGCAGGCGCAGATGCCGGGGGGAGGCCAGCAAAATGGTCAGGTCTCCGTTGGTGGAAACGCCGGCGAGCCCGGCAAGCAGAGCTTTCAGGACGTCTGGAGCCGCATCCAGGGCCAGTCCGGTCAGCCCGAAAAGCCCCGCCAGGCCAAGAAGCAGCTCGATAAAGACGACTTCATGCGGATGATGATCACGCAGATGCAGCACCAGGATCCGACCAAGCCGTTCGAGGCCGACAAGATGGCGCAGGAGATCGCGCAGATTACGTCGTTTGAAGCCCTCAGTGGCGTCAGCAAGGCCCTGGACAAGCTCTCCGTGCAGAACCGCCCCCTCGAGCGCCTGGCCATGACGAGTCTCATCGGCAAAGAGGTCACGGTGGACCGCAGCCGGTTCACCCATGACGCCGGCAAGCCCTCGAGCCTGAGTTTCCAACTCCCCGAGAACGCCGCCGAAGTGAAGATCTCCCTGATCTCGGACAAGGGGGAGGTGGTGCTTCAGAAGGACCTCGGTCCCAAGGACAAGGGCGAGAACACCTTCAACTGGGACGGAAAGAAAGAGAACACCCTCGACGCCGAAAACGGCATCTACCTCCTCAAGGTCGACGCCAAGGGCAATCGCGGTCAGACCATGCAGGTCGGCGGCGAAGGCAAGGTCCGCGTGATGGGCGTGAGCTTTCAGGGCAAGGAGCCGGTCTTCATCGTGGGCGATGCCCAGCATCAGACCAAGATTCCGTTGGACTCGGTGGTGGAGATCGCGGAGACGGGCGGTGGCGGTGGTGGAATCGCGGCGCCCTTCATGGGCGGCGCGCCCCAGACGGCGCAGCCGCAGGTTCAGCAACAACAGATGGGCGCGCCTCAGGCACAGCAGGCTCCGGCGCAGGCCTCTTCGCAGGCCCCGTCGCGCCCCGGAAACTTCTTTACGTTCCAAAAGGGCGTGGGCTCCATGCCCATGGGTTCTCCCAACTCGGCCCAGCTGGCCGCTTTGAACGAGTACCAGGCCCGCCGTGACGCCGCCGCCCAGCAGCAGGCGGCGGACGCGGCACCGGCCAAGCCGGAAGGATTCCCGAATGGGATGGCGGTTTACAACGAAAAGACATCGGAAGGAGGTGAGAAGGAATGAGCGGTGGAGCGATTTTATACCCGCAGGTGACGTCCGTAGGACCAGCCTCGGGGCGGCAAGCGCCCGATCGGGCTTCGCAGGGGCAAGTGACTCCCGGGGAGTTTGATCAGGTCCTGAACCGCGAAATATCTGGTCCCGCGCAAGGACAACCGGACCTCAGCAGCGTCAAAGCGCCGCTGAAGTTTTCGGCCCACGCGGCCCAGAGACTGACGTCGCGCCAAATCCATATTTCTCCCGAGATGATGGCTCGGGTTACGGATGCGGTCGACAAGGCTGGCTCCAAAGGTGTGTATGACACCCTGGTTCTGGCCGGAGATGCCGCTCTGATCGTGAACGTGAAGAACCGGACCGTGGTTACGGCCATGGACCGGGAGCAGCTGAAAGGCAACGTCTTCACGAACATTGACGGTGCGGTAATCGTCTGAGGCCAGGACGGCCGAGGACAGTTCTTGGTTTGTAGGTAGAGGCTGGACCCCAAAAGGGAAGCCTCACCAGTCCCGATCGACTGACGGACTGGTTGAATGAAGACATGGAACGCAAGGAGGCGTCCCTATGGGTATTCTTTCGTCCCTTTATACCGGTATCACCGGTCTGCAAGGTAACGGCGAGGCGCTGTCGATTTACGGCGACAACCTGGCCAACGCCAACACGACCGGCTTTAAGGTCTCACGCCCTGAGTTTCAGGACGTGGTGGCCAAATCACTCAAGGGTCTCTTGGGTGGTAACCAAATCGGCCGAGGTACCCGCCTGGCGGCGGTGAACCCCATCTACACGCAGGGGTCCATCACGCAGACGGAAAGTTCCACGGACTTGGCAATCACGGGGGACGGTTTTTACGTCCTTCAAGGCATCGACGGAAAGAGCTTCAGCCGTAACGGTTCCTTTCACTTCGACAAGGACGGCAAGCTGATCAACTCGG
>DATJFU010000142.1:0-2365 GCA_035495495.1 Bdellovibrionota bacterium | reverse complement strand
ATCGCGGTTGGGGCGCGGGGGCGGGTTCAAAGGGTGGAAGCTCTTCGACCGCCTCAGGAACGTCCAACGCGGGCGAGAGCGCGTTGGCCTGGATCGGCATGGACTTGACCTGCTCGAACTGGGCCTTGAGTTCCTGGATCGAAGGCATCTTCGGAACTTCTTGGACTTCTTCTTCTTCGGTAAAAGCCGGGGCAGAGACCTCGATCTCGGCGCCACCCGCCGTCGGAATCGAAACCTCTCCGCTGGGCGAGGCCTCCATGGGCTGGGGCTCGAGCGCGGCCGGCGATTCTTCGGGAGCGGCTTGAGCCTCGGGCTCCGCCGCGACCACCGGGGTCGCCGCCGAGTCGTCTCCGGCCAGCACCGGCATTTCGAGGCGGATGCTCGTATCGCTGGCCTCGTACACTTCGCCGGCTGAGAAGAGAGCCGACGCGTCTTCTAACACCAACCCCGGGATGCTCTGCTCGTCACCGCTGTGAAACGGGGCCGCCTTGGGCTTGGCCGCCGGCTTGGGCGGCGCCTTTGCGGGCGGGGCCGCCTTGGCCGCGGGTTTGGCCGCGCCGGGCGCGGCCGCCGCGAGCTTCTGGCCCGTCACGGCCTCGACCATGTCGTAAAGCTTGTCGAGACTGAAGGGGGCGATCAGGTAGGCGTTTGCGCCCGTCGGTCCCGTCTGATGCTGCGCGCACTCGGCCTCGGTCCACTTCTCGGTGGTGAGAACAAAGGGCAGGTCCGCCTGGGCCGCGTCCGCCTTGAACTGCTTGACGAACTCGAGGCCGTCCTCGCCCATGCCGCCTTCGCCCTCGCGGTGGACGATGGCCAGGTCCACGCTGGACCCGTGCAGCTGGAGCATCTGAAACGCCTCCGCGCTGTCGGAGGGCACAAGAACGCCCACCCCGCGGCCTTGCAGACCGCGGACGTATTCATGCTCCGCGTCAATATGAGGATTCAGGAGGAGAATCTTCATCACCTCCCTTTTCGGTCAGATTGTCCCCAAAATTGACACCCCTGGGGCCCCGAAGTTACCCTCATTTAGACACCCCATGGCCGGCACAAAACCCAAAAATCCCGATGAGTTGACGATCCTGGTGTTCAAGGACAACCAGGCCTCCCGCACCTTTCGCCTTCCGCTGGCCTGGATCTCCCGCCTGGGTTTTGCCCTGGCCGTGGGCCTGGGCGTGCTCGCGGGGGCCCTAATCCTCTCGGTGCGCCTGTACCGCTCCACCCTCATCGCCGAGCCTACGCGGGTCAAAGAACTCGAAGCCCAGCTCGCCGAGTACAAGGGCCAAGTCCAGCAGATGGAACAGGCCCCCGAATACGCGCCCCCCGCCGAAGGGCGCCTGACCCTCAAGCCCTCCGACATCGCCGAGCCCTACGCCCCGTTTCGGGCCCTGCCCGAGGGCGTGAAGCTCGCCCAAGGCGAGGCCGCCCAGTCGGTGGAAATCAGAAACATCGAGGTCTCCATCAAGGAGCCCAAGGTCGCCCTCAAATTCTGGCTCTTGAATACGCGCCGAAGCGGCGGCACGCAGCAGGGCCGCATCGTGATCCTGGCGCGCGGACCGGACTTTCTGCTCACCTACCCCAAGGGCGTGCTGAACGGGGCCGGCGCGCCCTCGCTCATCGATCCGCAGCAGGGCGAGTTCTTTTCGATCACCAAGTTCCGCGAGACTTCCGCCGAGTTCGAGCTCCGGCCCGACCGCAAGAAAGAGTCCCTGCGGGAGTTCGAGGTCTACATCCTGGGCAAGGGCGACGAGATCATCATGGTCAAACGCATTCCCTTCTCGCTCCCGGGCGCCGAGGGCGCCACCCGGAGCGAGCCGCCCCCGATGATGCAGACTCCTCCTCCCGCCGAGCCTTCGCCTCCGCCCGCACCGAAACCGGTCGCAAAGCCCGTGACACCGCCGCCAGCGGCAGTGGTGCCGCCAACGGCCGCGCCCACCGAAATGCCTCCGACTTCCACCCCGCCCTCGACGCCGACTGGAGATCCCAATGGAGGTACGTGAGACCGACATCAACATCGTGAGCGAGGGCACGACCATCGAGGGATCCGTCACCTTCGACAAGGTGGCCCGCGTCTTTGGCGTGCTCAAGGGTGACGTCAAGACCCGCGCCGGCAGCCTTCTCGTGCTCGGCGAGACGGGCGTGATCGAGGGCAACGTCCACGCGGACTCCCTCATGATCGACGGCTTCGTCAAAGGCGACATCGTGGCCGACACGCGCGTCACCGTGTCGCGCACGGGCCGCGTGTCAGGCAATATCCGCACGCCTTCTCTCGTGGTGGAATTCGGGGCCTACGTCGAAGGCAAGTGCTCGATGGAAGGCGTGGCCAGCAAAGGCGCCCCCCACAAGGGAGCGTCGGTCACCGCAGATC
>DATJFU010000141.1:0-2030 GCA_035495495.1 Bdellovibrionota bacterium | reverse complement strand
GAGCAGACGGACTCCCGCAGGGTCCAGGCCGACCTCCTCTTGCGCTTCACGCAGAGCGGCGTGCTCGGCGCCCTCACCGTCGGGCTCGCCGTCCGCGGGGTCGATGGCACCCCCCGGAAACGCCATCTGCCCCGAGTGGTGGCCACCCGTTGAGCGGCGGATGAGGAGGATTTCGGGCGACGTGCATCCCTCGCGAAACCCAAAGGTCACGAGCACCGCCGCGCGCTTGCCCTTGAGCTGGGGCATCGGCAGCCGCGCAAAATAGGGCATCTCCAGCGCCAACGAGCGTTGAATCAACTGACTCCATTGGGCCTGGTCCTGGGGCCAAACCATGGCCGGAGTATACTCGATTTTTGTTGCGGGCCGGGCGGGGCCCATGACACTCCGCAATTATGGTCCGCGAGGATGAAAGCGAATCGTTGACCCCCCTGCGCGGGCGCCTGGTGGCCTGTGAGCCCGGACCCGAGGGGTGTCTGGCCACGGTGCGCACCGAAAAGGGCATCCAGCGCGTGCAGCTTTCGACGCGGGTGGAAGTCGACGTCCTCGGCTCCATCGGCGAAGTCCGCGGCGGCCGCTGGCAGGTGTTGACGCCCAACCGTCTGCCCGGAGGCAAGACGCCGTTCACGGACCGCGTTTTGGATCCCAGGAGGCTCCGCGCGCTGCGCGTGCGCGAGCAGGTCGAGCGGGGCATCCGGGATTTCTTTCGGTACCGCGGGTTTCGCGAAGTGCGGACGCCCCTCCTGGTGCCCTGCCCGGGGATGGAACCCCATATTCGCCCCATCCGCGCCGGCGGCGCATATCTTCCGACCTCACCCGAGTTCGCCATGAAGCGGCTGCTCGTGGGGGGGCTTGAGCGCGTCTTTCAGATTTGCCCCGCGTTCAGGGACGAGCCGCTGTCGCGCACTCACCACCCCGAGTTCACCATGCTCGAGTGGTACCGGGCGTACGCCGGATACAAGCACATCATGGACGACGCCGAGGAGCTCATCGCGGACCTCTGCAAGCGCGTGCACGGCGGGTTCAAGGCGCAGATGGGCGATCACGTGGTGGACTTTGCGCGGCCGTGGCCGCGGTTTACGGTCCGCGAGCTCTTTCAGAAGCACGTGGGCGTGGACCTGGGGCGTGGATGTGACCGCGAGCGGTTGGCCGCCGCCTGCCGGGAGCGGGGGCATGTGGCGGGTGAGGGCGAGGACTGGGACGATCTGTTCTTCAAGCTTTGGCTCAACCACGTCGAGCCGGCGCTGCCGTCGGATCGGCCCGTGATCGTGCACCGGTATCCTCCGTCTCAGGCGGCGCTTGCGGTCGTTGAGAAGGACGGGGACGGTACGCACTGGGCCCGCCGCTTTGAGGTCTACGCGGGGGGGCTCGAGCTCGCCAACGCGTTTGAGGAGCTCACGGATCCGGTCGAGCAGCGCGCGCGGTTTGAAAAGGACATGGCTTTGCGCGAGAGGGTCTACGACGACTTTGAGCCGTCGCCCCTGGATGAGGGCTTCTTGCAAGCGCTTGGCGAGGGGATGCCGCCTTCGGGCGGAATCGCGCTTGGTGTCGATCGGCTCGTGATGCTTCTCGCGGGTGAGCCGGATATCGACTTCACGCTCTGGCTCAAGAGCGCTTCAGAAGAATCCCGTAGTCAGTCTCCAGGACCTTGAGCCACCGTCCGGCGCCCTTGCGGGACATGGGATTGACCTTGCTCGAGATGACCGTGAAGAGGGCGCGCTGAAGCTTCGCCACGCGGTCCCGGAGCCTACCGTTTTCGACGGTCAGCTCTTCCATCTTGGCCCGGCCGGTTTCGGCGTCCTGGATCTCGGCGTGCGCCGCCAGGATTTCTTTCTTAAGCGCGGTCAGGGAGTCGAGCAGGTTATCCATTCGGCACCCCGATCTTCATGCCCCGGCTCCTCAGAGCCTTGAGGATCACCTCGCCCATGTTGCCGATACGGAGTCTTTGATCCGGGTCATCCTCGAGGGCGTTCACGACATGCGGCAGGTCCTTGGAATCGGCCTCGAGCAACTGTTCCATGCCCGCCACGGCG
>DATJFU010000140.1:0-5862 GCA_035495495.1 Bdellovibrionota bacterium | reverse complement strand
AAGATCCCCGGCCGCAGCCGCGCCCTCGTGACCGGCATCGGCTCGGTCAAGATCGCGGACAGCGCCCCGATCGGCACGACCCAGAAAGTCCTGGTCCGCGCGGTCCAGGGCTCGACGGTGCTGGCTCAGACCGAGCTGGCTCTCACGGTTGCTTACCCCTACGCGGTTCCGCAACTGGCCACGACCAGCTACGTGATGCCCGATCAGGACAACGCGGTGGCGGTCGCGGTGCAGAACGTGAGCACCAAGACGTCGAGCGGCGACGTGACCGTGAAGCTGATCTCGCTGGACAACCTGACCCACGTGACGGCCGGCCAAGCTTCGCTCGGCCGCCTCGCCTCGGGTGAGACCAAGCCCGCGAACCTGGCCTTTACGTTCACCCCGGACCAGAGCTTTCAGACCGTGACCCTTGAGGTCCAGGTACTCGAAGGTAACTGGCTCCTGGGCCGCCGTCAGCTGCGCGTGGATACCTCGCGCCGCTGGGTCTACAACGAGTCGGCTCCCGGCCTCTCGGTGATCGCCTCCAACGCGGCCGGCCTCTCGCTGGACGCCGCGGAGAAGATCTCCAACCTGGGCTTTGACCTCTGGGACGTCCGGGTCGAAGGTCCCCTCACCGACGAGGTCATCACCAAGTACGCCGGCAAGCTGGTGGTCATCCCCAGCGTGAACTCGGCGCTCGACGGTGGCACGGCCACGGCGGTCGCGGGCTTCCTGGCCCGCGGTGGCGAAGTGTTCGCCGGTTCCACCAACGCCTCGCTACAGGCCACGGGCCTCGGCAAGGTGCTCACTCAGGCCATGGCCAAGGTGCCCTCGAGCACTTTCTCGGCCGCGAACCTGACGGTGGCCCAGCGTAACGACTTCAAGGCCAATGACCCGGCCGGTGTCGTGATCCTCGGCGCGGACCAGACGACCGTCTCGGCGTCCGGTCTGGCCAACGAGCTCGTCGCCGCCCAGGCCTTGAGCCTCGGCCTCGAAGCCAAGATCACGCGCCTCATCGCGCTGACCAACGCGGGTAGCTCGTACTCTCCGCTGGCGAACGCCGCGGTGATGTTCGAGCTCAAGAAGGAGATGTGGGACGACAAGGACGCCGACGCCGGCGCCTTCAAGTCCAAGAACCGCGACAAGACCCGCCTTGCGCAGTTCATCCGCATCGCCCTGGCCCAGCAAGGCACCGCTCGCAAGACGCTGCTCGAGTTCTACCCCGAGCTCAATGCCGAGCGTAAGCGGGCTTCGGGCTGGCTGTCCCTCCGCAGGGCCTACCTGCGGTCGACCCTCAAGCCCCTGGCCAAGGCCTACGGCGCCGAGATCGACGAGTAATCGGTAAGACTTCGACGGCCCCGGGTGGATGCCGTTCACCCGGGGCCGTTTTCTTTTGTGGAATCGGCCGGTTGCGCGCGGTGATCCATGGACGACAGTTCTTTACGCATTGCGTCAACTTTGGCATATTCCCCCGCATGAAACGTCGGATCGCTCTGGCTGCCACCTCATTGGGTCTCGTCACGGTTCTCGCGCACGGGGCGCCCGAGTATGTGCCGACCCAAGCGTCGTTCGACGCCGTCAAGACGCGCATCTACGCCGAGCCCCTCTCGGTGCTCCCGCACTACGGCGGTCTCGGAGCCGCGGACACCGCCGCGATTTTGATCGGCTCCTTGAAGACGGCCTTGGGAATCCGGGCCAAGGCCACGATCGCCGACGAGTCGGATTTCAAGGAGCGCACCCCCAAGATCCTGCACCCCATGGGCGTCTGCGCCTCGGCGAACTGGACGATCACGGCGGCGAGCGCCGCCACGGGCCTGCTCTCCAAGGGCACGCACGTCAACGCCATCGTCCGCATGTCGACCGGAAGCGACCAGATCAAGTGGGAGCCCGGCAAAACGCGGCAGTTTGGCCTCGCCGTAAAGCTCTTTCCGACACAGGAACCCGGCACGGCTGTCGTCACCCGCAACGTGTTCACCCTGGACCAGACCGGCCTGAACGGCGACTCGCGCGCGAGCTATCTCTCGGGCGACGGCCCTGAAGACGAAGTTTTCTTTCGCAACAACGCCGAGGGCACGGGCTTTGCCATCGAGAAGCTCAATGCTCTCTTCGCCAAGGTCGATATTCACCCCGGCCACCGCCCGCTCTACCCCCTGACCGAAGTCACACAGAACGGCGCCATGGTCGCCGTGCCGGTCACGCCCTGGGAGATCCGGTTCGTGCCCCACGTGACGTCCAAGATCGAAGCCTTTGACGTGGACTTCCGCACCGAGCTCGCCGCCGCTCAACCCGGCCAGATCTACTTTGACATCGTGATCCCCAAGCAGCAGGGCTTTGCGGCCACGCAGACTATCGGCAAGCTCGTCGTGGGCCAGCCCGTGGTGTCGGTGGCTTGCGACCAGGAGCTGCACTTCCACCACCACCCGAACACGCGCACTTCATCGCCGACCGACATGGCGGCCGCTAAGTCCGTGTCCCAATGATGGTCGGACGCCTCGCTACTCCGAGGCTTCGCACATCCCCGAATCCTGCTTGAGCTGATCGAGGGTCACCGCCCCCGCGCCCACCCGATTCGGGTCGATGCCCGCGGCGGCGTGGGCCTTGGCCAGGGCGCGAGCGTCCGCGCGCAAAGTTTCGGGCGACGGCGCTCCGTGCGATAGGCGGCAACCAGCCCATCCGCTCACTTCGGCCGCGGCGTAGCTTGAACCCCGCTTAGGCAGATCCACGCCGTGGATGACGGAGAACGCGAGCTGCCGGCCCCGATTGAGGATGGGTTCGGGCTTGTCGGCCGCGGGCGCGACGCCCACGACCAGGGTATGGTCCAGGGACTGGGGCACGAGCTGGGTCAGCTCAAGAGACTGAAACGGATTGGGGGCACCGGTACCGGCGGCTGCCACGAGGAGCGCGCCCTTGGCTTCCGCGCGTTCGGCTGCCTTCTTGAGCGCGTCCGTGGCGGGAGCGACGACGCCAAAGCTCAAGTTGATGACCTTGGCGCCCTGGTCCACCGCGCGGGTGATGGCGTTCTCGAGGTCGGCGACCCTCACGCCCGCGCCATGGCGGGTGACCTTGAGTGGCAGAATCCGGCAGGCCGGGCAGATCGAAAGGATCCGGTGCGCGGCCTCGGTGCCGTGGCCTTCTTCGTCCCGCGTGTCATTGTTGGAATCAAAGTAGTTCCACGCGCCCGCCGTCAGGAGATGTCCCTGCATCTCAGGCTCGGACGGGTTCACGCCCGTGTCCACCACGGCCACGATCACGGGCCCCCGCGAATGGAACTTGCGCCAAAACAAAAACGCGGCCACCACGAACACCGCCGCGCCGAGCATCATCCAGGGATTCTTTTTCATCCTTCGAGCTCCTTGAGGAGTTTTTCTGGATCGGCCGAAAGCTTCTCTTCATGGGTAGGTTTCTCACGAATGGCCCGAAGTGTCGCGGGCCAATGGACGGGCACCCCCTCGGCCTCTAAGGATTCGTGAAACTTGGACGGATGCGCCGTGGCCGCCACGACGGCGGAGGTCCCCCACCCCAGCTTACGCCAGAGATGCAGGCCCGCCGCCGTATGCGGGCAGATAGCGACGTTCCACTCACGCCAGGCGGAGCGGACCTCGGCGCGAATCTCATCGTCGGTCGCCGAATCCGCCGTGACGTAGGCCGAGAGCTTGGCGCGGTCGGGCTCGAGGGCCGTGAGTCTCGCTCCATTGCTCGGATCCCCCACGTCCATGGCATTGGCCAAGGTCGATTGCGAAGGCCGCGGGTTCCACCGCCCCGAGGCCAGATAGTCCGGCACGGGCCGGTTGGCGTTCGATGCGAGCGCGATCTTCTCGATGGGGTAGCCCATGGCCCGGGCGTAAAGCGCGGCGACACCATTGCCCAGGTTGCCGGTCGGCACGACGACCTGAAGGGGGCCTTGGCTCCGCGCCGCCTGCCAGAGCGAGGCGGCCGCGTAGAACGCGATCTGAGGCAGCAGGCGGCCCACGCTGATGCTGTTGGCGGAGGTGAGCCCAAGCCGGCGGGCTCGCTCGCCGGAGGCCAGGGCCGCCTTCACCATCCGCTGGCAATCGTCAAAGGTCCCGGCGACGGCAAAGGCGCGCACGTTGCCGCCCCAGCAGGTGAGCTGCTTTCGTTGAAACGGCGACACCCCCTTCTCCGGAAACAACACCGCCACGTTCATGCCGGCAAGGCCGTGGAACGCCGAAGCCACGGCGCCCCCGGTATCCCCCGACGTCGCGACGACGATCGTGCGGGGGCCGTCGGCCAAACGCGCCAGCGCGCGCGCCAGAAACCTCGCCCCGGCGTCCTTGAACGCCGCCGTGGGACCGTGAAAGAGCTCGAGCATGGAGGGTCCGCCTGAAACGGGCCGGAGCGGCAGGGCAAAATTCAGGGCATCGGCGCAGAGGCCGGCCAGGTCCTTCTCCAGGGCCGTGCCCGCGACAAAGGGCTTGAGAACCCGGGCCGCGATGGCCGCAAATCCCTCTTCGCCGGCGCGGAGGTCGGCCTCGGTGGCCTGGGGCATGCGCTCGGGTACGTAGAGTCCGCCGTCGGGAGCGAGGCCGGAGTCGATCGCCGTGACCAGATCGACCGGCGACCCGCCTCCGCGCGTGCTCACCCAGGCGATGGCATCCCCGCTCACTTCGGGACACCCTTTCCGCGACCGACCACGCGGGCGCCGGCCGGTGGAACCGGAGCGCACCAGGACTCACACTCGAGACCGGCGCTCTCGAACACCGCGACCATCGCACGGGCAACCTTCTTGGCGGCGGCGTCGCCCACGGCCCAGGCAAAGAGCGATGGACCCGAGCCCGAGATCGAGCAACCGAGCGCCCCCGCCTTGAGGGCGGCGGCCTTGGCCAGATCAAAACCCGGGATCAACGCCTGACGCTGGGGCTCGATGATGAGATCCACCAGGCTATGGGAGATGAGAGAGAGGTCGCCCGTCGCGCAGCCGGTGAGAAAACCCGCAAGGAGCGCGGACTGCCGCACGTGCTCGGTGAGAAAAACCTGCGGCTTGAGGATCGAGCGCGCCGCCTTGGTCTCGACCACGAGGTCCGGGTGCACGAGCACGCTCCGGATCCGGGGTGGAACCTTGACGGACGGCCAGGTTCCACCGCCCTCGTCGCCCACACCCTGCAGGCACAACCGGAGCCCCCCCAGGAGCGACGGAACCACATTGTCGGGATGGCGTCCGCCGCTCGCGGCGGCCTCGCCGTCGAGCGCGAACGGAATCAGGAGCTGGGGCTTGAGGGGCTTCTTGAGGAGCGCGTTGGCCGCGACGACGGCGGCCACGGCCGAGGCGGCGGATCCACCCATGCCGGACCCGAGGGGGATGCCCTTTTTGATCCGCACGCCGTAGCCGTGTTTGACCCCGAGTGCCGCGCCCATGGACCTGAGGGCCACGGCCGCCGTGTTGCGGGCGGGATCGAGGGGCACCTCGCAGCGGGAGCCCGCCTCGAGCTCGACGGTCACCTCTCCGGCGGCGCCTTGGGCCCAGACCGTGGCCGTGTCGCCCACGCCGGGCACGGGGTAACCCATGAGATCAAATCCGACGGCGACGTTCGAGACGGTGGCCGGCGCAAAGGCCTTGGCCCACTTCATACGGGCGCCCCCAGGTACGCCGCGAGCTTCAAGAGGTCGCCGAACACGCCACCCGCCGTGACCTGGGGACCGGCGCCCGGCCCGCGCACCACGAGCGGTCGCTCATCGTAGCGGCGGGTACGAAACAGGATGAGGTTGTCTCCCCCCGTCACCCCGCCCAGGGGACTCGCGACGGGCACACTTTCGACTCCAACGGTGGCAATGGCTTGGTCAGGGCCCGAAAATCTCAGCGAGCCCACGTACCTCAGCACCTGCCCGGCAGCCGCGGCCTTGGCCGCGCGCTCCTCGAACACGGGA
>DATJFU010000139.1:0-3407 GCA_035495495.1 Bdellovibrionota bacterium | reverse complement strand
TCTCGCCTTGGGAAACGCGAGCTTCACGAAACGTGTCGCCCGGCCCGTACCCGCCGCGACCTCCAAGAAGTGGAGCCCTTCTCCATCTGGGTTGCCCGAGAAATGTTTCTTGAGCGGTGGAATGATGAGACGCCGCATGGCGTCCGAGGCCCCCTGAAACAGGATCTCGACCTGGTGCTCGTAGAGCTCGGCGGATTCGGACGAGAGGTAGCCGTTGGGCTGAAAGTGAAAGTTGCGCCGGTAGTAGCGGGGCAGCTTCTCGAGAAAGCGGCTGGCGCTGCGATTGAACACGGCCGTCCTGCCCTGCCGGCGCCGAATCTGGGCGAGCGTCGCGGCCAGAACGAGGCGCGGGAGACGCGAAAAATGCTGCACGGGCGATTCGGGGAGAAGGACCGTGGGCGGGTACATCCCCTCGGCGATCTGCCTCACGTCCCGATCCAGGAGCGCCAGGATCTCGTCGTGGATGTCCTTGCGGATCTCAGGCTTTAGCTGCTTCACGTAGTCGCGCACGGCGGGATCCACCGAGCCGAGCGCATGAAACAGCATGTTCTGCATGCCGAAGCCCGCGTAACGGGCCCGGGAGTAGAGACCGAGCGGAAACGTCATCAAACTCGAAGCGTCCATGGCACCTACCCTACCCCAAACGTCACGCAGAGGGGAACATGGTCGGAAAGCCGCTTCCACAGGGGCCCGTCCAGGCGCCGGCAGGATTCGACCCGAAGGCCCCGAAAATAAATGCGATCCAGCCGGAGGATCGGCATCCTCGCGGGATAGGTGCGCGCATGCGCCCCCTCGGTGCAAGAAAAGGCTTCTTCCATCTTGAGGCTCCGACCGAGCGAATGCGTACAACGCTCGCGCCAGTCGTTGAAATCCCCCCCCAGGACCAGGGGCGAGGTGGAATCGACCCTTTTCTTCAGCTCTTTCGCGAGAAGCTGCACCTGGCGCCCCCTTCCCCACTCGGTCAGGTCCAGGTGGACGGTCGAGACCCAGAGTGGGTTCTTGAACCCGGGCGCCTTGAGGCGAGCCCAGAGCAGGCCCCGCCGCTCAAAGCGGTGGTTGCTGATATCCACGTTGCCCCACTCCTCGATCGGAAACTTGGAAAGCACAGCGTTTCCGTGGTGCCCGTGATCGTAGACGGCGTTGTGGCCGTAGGCGAAGTGATCCCAAACCTCGTCGGCCAGGTATTTGAACTGCGGCCCCTCGGGCCAGGTGGGGATCCGCTCGCGGTGCCGGAGGTTTTCTCCGGTCACCTCCTGCAGGAGCACCACGTCGGCGTCGACCGAACGGATGCCCTCGCGGATGCGGTCGAGTAGAAACTCGCCCCCCAGGGCCGCAAAGCCCTTGTGAATGTTGTACGAGAGCACCGTGATGTGCCCGCGGCTCACAGAACGCTCCTCAAGGCCAAGAACAGCCAGCCCAGGGCCCGGCGGAGGCGGCTCGATCCCTCCCAGGTCTTGGGATCGATCTCGTGGGATCTCTCCAGGTCGATGAGGTAGCGCGCCGCCAACGTGTCGATCGAAGCAGGTTTGTGGAGGGCGACATCCAGTTCGAGGTCGTGCCTGAGACTGCGTTGATTGAGGTTGCTGCTGCCTACCATGGCCCACCGGTCGAGGAGCACGGACTTGGCGTGCAGAACCCCCGCCCGGTATTCAAAGAGCCGTACTCCTGATTTCAGAAGCAAGGCATAGAAACTCGAAGCCACCCATCCCATCATGGGGATGTCGCTCTTTTCGGGCAAGAGCACGCGGACGTCCGCGCCCCCCTTCGCCGCGCGCTGAAGCGCGCGGAGGAGAGAAAGAGCCGGGACAAAGTACGCGTTGGTGATCCAGACCCGTCCACGGGTCGCGCCGATGCGCCAGACCAGATCCCGCGCAAAACCCCGGCGGCGGCGGCGGGTCTCGTTGGACCGCACCACTGCCAAGGCCCACGAGCGCGGCCCCTTGAGCCGTCTGAAATCGGCTGGAGGCGGCGTTTTTCTTTCGTCCCAACAGCGGTCAAAGAGGGCCCCGAGAGTCGCCACCGGCGGACCCTCGACCCTCACGCCGGTGTCCCTCCATCCGTCCCCTCCGGCGAGGCGGCTCAGGTGCTGGTCGCTGACGTTCATGCTACCCAGCCAGGCCGCGTGGTCGTCCACCACGCAGAGCTTGCGGTGATCGCGGCGGTTCATGTGGACAAAGGCGCGAAACAGCCAGCGTAGGGGCCCCCACCACGAGCGGGCATAGTCCTCCGCAAAGGACCATTGCCAAAGCGCCCAGGGCGCCGGCCAGTACACCTGGCAGCGTACCCCCGTGGCCGAGAGCACCTCGGCGTCGCCCCCTCCCCAGAAGGGCGAGCCAAAGCCGTCGACGAGGAGCCTCACGTCCACGCCTCTCCGGGCGGCATCCATGAGGATGGTCCGCACGCGGGTCGCGAGGCGTCCGTCGGCGAAGATGTAGCTTTCGAAGCGCACCGAAGTACGCGCCTGGGCCACGGCGCCCAGGAGGTCCTCAAAGTAGGCGTCGGCCGAGAAGAAGAGCTTTTCGGAGGTCCAAGCCGGGTTCACCCGATGTTCTTGGGCGTCCCGTCGGTCTCGTTGCGCGAATCAGCGAGGATGCGGCCCGTCTGCGGGTCCACTTCCTTGCCCTCGAGGGCGGCGCGGAACGCGCGCATCCCCTTGCCCAACCCCTCGCCGAGCTCGGGCAGCTTGCGCCCACCGAAGAGGAGGACCACCACCGCGAGAATCAGAATATGGCCAGCACTCAATCCAAACATGGTCACTTTCCTTTCCGTCCCCTGAACGCCAGGACACCCAACACCAAAAAAACCGCCCCCGCGACGCCCGCCTGCGACGGGCTCTTGGTCACCGCCAAGAAGGCGATCAAGACCAAGAAGAGGGTACCGACTTCGTTGAAGATCCGCAGGCTCCGGGAGCTCCAAGGCACCTCGCTTTTGGCGAGGCGCTTGCGCAACCGGCCGCACACATGGTGGTACCCCAAAAGGCCCACGACCCCCAACATCTTCCAGTGGAACCAGGGTTGGGCCCAAGCGTCCGTCAAGAATGCCAGGGCGAGGCCGAGGCCCACGGTCAAAATCGAAGCGGGGAGGCCAATGCCCAGCCAGAGCCGGCGTTCCATCACCGTGAACTGACGGTGCAGCGTGAGCCGCTCCGCCGCGACGCCTTCGATCGCCTCGACGTGGTAAATAAAGAGACGCACGCCGTAAAGAAGCGCGGCGAACCAGCTCACGAAGGCCACCACGTGGAGGGCCTTGAGAATTCCATAAGCCATGCGGGGGCTTGTACCATATGGGTCACGGTGTCCCAAGGTGAGACCCGGGCGCCCATGGCGGCCGCCCGCGTGGGGCGTAAAGGCCCCGGCGCGTCCCAGGGACCTGGCACGGAGCATGCGATGTTCCCCTGCATGGCTCCC
>DATJFU010000138.1:0-2774 GCA_035495495.1 Bdellovibrionota bacterium | reverse complement strand
TCCATGCCTGGGCCCCGGAACCCCTCGATCGAGGTCCGGTTGGCTTTGTCAAAGGACGCCTTGAAGACGAGCTCGACGTCGGCCCCCGCCATCTGCTTCTTGAGCTCGCGGGCGATGTCGAGCGTGAGGGCCTCATCTTCGATCACGCAGGGGCCGGCGATCAGCAACATCTTCGAGCTCATCTATCTGATTCCCTTCAGGCCCGCCTGCCCGTCCTTGGCCTGATCCTTGGCGGCCTTGATGAAGGCGGCAAAGAGCGGATGGGGCTTCAGCGGCTGGCTCAGGAACTCGGGGTGGAACTGGCAACCCAGAAACCACGGATGGTCCTCGAGCTCGACCATCTCGACGAGGTCGACGCCGGTCTTGGAATTGACGTGGCGGCCGGAAATGACGAGGCCCTTCTCGGCCAGCCGCGTGCGGAACTCGTTCGAAACCTCGTAACGGTGGCGGTGCCGCTCGGAGATCTGCTCTTTGCCGTAAGCCGCGAAAGCCCTGGTGGGCTTGCCCCCGTGCTTGGCCGTGATCTGGCAGGTATAGGCGCCGAGCCGCATGGTCGCGCCCTTGTCGGTCACGCCTTTCTGCGAATCCATCAGGTCGACCACGTTCTCGGTTCCGCCCTGGTTGAACTCGGCCGAGTTGGCCTTCTTGAGACCGCAAACGTTGCGCGCGAACTCGATCACCGCGAGCTGCATGCCGAGGCAGATGCCGAAGTAGGGCACCTTCTCGGTGCGCGCGAACTCGACCGCCCGGATCTTGCCTTCGATGCCCCGCTCGCCAAACCCGCCGGGCACGAGGATCGCGTCGACCTCTCTGAGCTTGTCGAGCTTGCCCTGCTCGATCTCCTCGGCGTCGATATAGAGAGTATTGACCCGGACGCTGTTGGCCACGCCGCCGTGGATCAGCGACTCGTTCAGGGACTTGTAGGTGTCCTTCCAGTCGACGTACTTGCCGACGATGCCGATGGTGACCTGACCCTGCGGCTCGAGCAGGGTCTTGACCATCTTCTTCCAGGTCGAGAGGTCGGGACGCGCGGCCCAGATGCCCAGGCGCTCGCCCACTTTCTCGTCGAGGCCCTCTTCGTGGAAGTAGAGGGGGACTTCGTAAATGCTCGAAACGTCGATCGCCGAGAACACTTGCTCCGGCGGAACGTTACAGAAAAGGCCGATCTTCTTCTTTACGTCCTCGGGGAGTTTGCGGTCCGAGCGGCAGAGCAGGATGTCGGGCTGAATGCCGATCTCGCGCAGGTCCTTGACCGAGTGCTGGGTCGGCTTGGTCTTGAGCTCGCCGGCGGTGGCGATGTAGGGCACGAGGGTCAGGTGCACAAAGAGGCAGTTCTGGCGGCCCTCGTCGTGCTGCATCTGCCGGATGGCCTCGAGAAACGGCAGGCTCTCGATGTCGCCCACCGTTCCACCCACCTCCACGATCGCAAGGTCGGCGTCCTCGCTGGCGGCGCGGATCGATGCCTTGATCTCGTCGGTGATGTGCGGAATGACCTGAACGGTCTTGCCCAGGTAACCGCCCGCGCGCTCGCGGCGGATGACCGAGTCGTAGATGCGTCCGGTGGTGAAACTGTTCTTGCGGCTGAATTGGGCGCCCTGGACAAAGCGCGAGTAGTGCCCGAGGTCCAGATCCGTCTCCGTGCCGTCGTCCAGCACGAAGACCTCTCCGTGCTGGTACGGGCTCATCGTGCCCGGATCGACGTTGAGGTAAGGGTCCATCTTGAGCATCGTGACCTTGATGCCCCGCTGCTCCATCAGCATCCCGATGGAGGCGGCGCTGATGCCCTTGCCGATGCTCGAGAGCACCCCGCCGGTCACGAAAATGTACTTCTTGGGCTTGGCCATCCGTCATCCCCTCCCGGCTTTAGAGCTGCGTACCAAAAGCGATCTCACCTTTTCAAGGTCCTCGGCCGTATCAACGCCGACGCTCCGCGAATCGACGCGGGCGACCCCGATCCTGAGTCCGTTCTCGAGCGCCCGGAGCTGCTCCAGGCTCTCGCCCTTCTCGAGCGCCGTGGGCGCGAGGGACGCGAGCTTCTCCAGGACGGGCCGGCGGTAGGCGTAGATCCCGAGGTGCCTGAGGGGCACGAGGGGGCCGGCCGACACCGCGTCCTGGGGGCTGATCCGGCTGTACGGAATCGGAAAGCGAGAAAAGTAGATGGCCCCACCGTCCTTGGCCACGAGGGCCTTGACCACCGAGGGGGACACGAGCTCGTCGAGGTTGCGGAGCGGTGTCGCCGCCGTGCCCACGTCAAAGCCCCCGTCCTCGACCATCTCGACGGCCCGGTCGATGACGTCGGGTTCCATCAGGGGCTCGTCGCCCTGGACGCTCAAGAAGATCTCTCCGGGGACCATGCGCGCGATGGCGGCCACGCGGTCGGTGCCGCTCGGCAGGCCCGGATCGGTCATGATGCATTCGGCACCGAACGCCTGCGCGGCCTCCTGAATGCGATGGTCGTCGGTCGCGATGATCACCCGGCCCACGCGCTTGGCGGCCTTGGCGCCCTCATGGACCCACTGGACCATGGGACGGCCGCCTAAGTCGGCGAGGACTTTTGCGGGGAGTCTTTGGGATGCGTATCTGGCGGGGATGACGGCGACGGCGATGGAGGACCGGGTCGAAGCCCGGCTGAAGGGGCCCATTGGAGGACAGGGTGGATCAGCGGACGCGGCCCGTCAAGCCGTTTTGCCGCCATCGTCGTCAGCGGCCCCTGAAGGGGCAGAAGAGGGCGTTCCTTGGCGCAGGGGGGCCACGAACACCGTGTTACGGCTGCT
>DATJFU010000137.1:0-3237 GCA_035495495.1 Bdellovibrionota bacterium | reverse complement strand
GTGGAATTTGCGCAGGCAAAGGTAATTGTTCTGCCCCTTGACGACGGCCGCGCGCACGCCCGGCTGGCCGTCCTCGGCGCCGTCGCCCGTGCGGCCCAGGAGTCGCGCCACCGCCGGCACGTCCTTGTTCAGAAGCTGGTCTTGCAGGCCCTTGCTGTGCGTCGCCACCACGAGGGGCGCGCCCGTGCGTTCTGCCGCCAGGACACCCGGCAGGAGGTAGGCCACCGACTTGCCGGTCCCCGTGGGCGCCTCGATCGCCACGCGCTCGCCCACGAGGAGCGCCTTGGCCACGTCCGCGGCCATGCGCTCCTGCACGGTTCGGTACTCGAGGCCCGCCCGGGCGACGCCTTCGCGGAGAAGGGCGCCCACCTCGTCGGTGGTGACGCTCTTGTTCCACTCCGGCTCGCGCGACTGGTCCTGCGCCTTGAGCTTGCGGAGATCCCCCCAGAACGGGGGTTCGACCTCTCCGGGCGCCTCGGCCGGCGCGACCGCCTCAAAGAGCCAGCTCCAGACCCACTCCTCGCGGCCTTCTTGCAGCTCTTTGACCGTCGCAGCCACGCCGGGCCGATCGCGCAAAAGTTTGTCCTGCGCATACTTGAGGAGCAGCGCCGTGTCCTCGGCGTCCTTGAGGGCCCGGTGCGAGCCCTCGGAGACCAGGCCCGCCTGGGCCCGCAGGTTCTCCAGGCTGTGCGAAGGCAGCTCGGGCAGCGCCAGGGTGAGGGGCTCGAGG
Source organism: Bdellovibrionota bacterium (assembly GCA_035495495.1). Taxonomy (GTDB): domain Bacteria; phylum Bdellovibrionota; class UBA1018; order UBA1018; family JADZFF01; genus JADZFF01. The sequence goes on along the minus strand of DATJFU010000137.1, from coordinate 2,507 downwards.
GTATCCCAGATGTCCCACTCGCCGGCGATCCGCGAGGCGTGGGCCTCCAAGAACGACTGCTCCATGGCCGAGTTATGGGCGGCGATGGGGGAGTCGCCCAAGAACTCGAGGAGCTTGGGCCGGACCTCTTCCCAAGGGGGGGCGTCCGCCACGTGCTCGGGCTCGATGCCCGTGAGGCGGCTGATGAAAGGGGGCACCCCGCCCACGGGCTTCACCAGCGACTCCCAGCGCTCCAGGATCCTGAGATCCGGGATGGACACCCGTACCGCCCCGGCCTCCAGAATCTCGCTGGAGCGGGGGTCGAGACCCGTGGTCTCAAAGTCCAAGACGACAAAGGATTTGGGCTGGTCTTCTGCCATGGGCGAGTCGCCCCTGACCGTGTCCGGGCGCACCCGGATTGTTAACACAGTCGGACATATGACGCGGTATACCGAACTGATAGATAGGGCTGAGCGCAGGGGGCGGTGGTGGAATTGAAGGGAGGCAGAGCATGTCGCCTGCCGGTACCGTCGCGTTGGTTGTGCGCTTTGATGGAAGCACTCCGGTTCTGCTGGACGTGTTTTCGGACGATATAGAGATTCACGTGCTCGAAAAGGCCGTTCAGGACGGGTCCCAGGACCCGATCCAGGCGGTCTACGAGAGCCGGGTGAATCAGGAGCGCGAAGAAGAGGAGTTCGGCGATTACGTCGAAACCCTCATTACCCATCCCGGGGTTCGCCCCGAGATTAGGGAGCATGGCGTCCAATGGCTCCGATCCAAGGTTAAAATCGACGAATACAAGAAACACGAGTCCGACGCTTCGCATGTCATCGCGGACTACGCCTTCAAAGTGTTCGAAAAAGACCCCACCAAGGCGGAATTTCTCCTGGCCGGTCCCACGGCCGAGGTCCGGATCCGGGTCTTCGTGGTCGCGGCCGAGGGTTCCCGCCCTGGCTCGTCACGTATGGCGGCCTGAACCGATTTAGGTTAAGGATTTCCCCTAGATGATCACGCAACGCGACGAGCTTGAGGCCGTCGCCCAGGAACTTTTGTCCGCGGATTGGATTGCCGTGGACACCGAATTCATCCGGGAAACTTCGTTCTTTCCGGACCTGCAGATCGTTCAGCTCGCCACCCGTAACAAGGCCTGGCTGCTGGACGTGCAGGCCTTTCGGACCAAGGGCGAGGGCCAGGGTCCCAACCGCAGGCGCCTCCATTACCTCGAGGCTCGCAAACTCTTAGGCAAGGAGCTCGAGCCCTTGGCCCGGGTGCTTGAGGACCGCAAGGTCATCAAGGTGTTTCATGCGGCCCAGGGCGACCAGGAGTGCCTTTACACCGCCATGGGCGCCATCGGCCGTAACAGCTTTGATACCGCGGTGGCCGCGTCCCTCGCGGGTTACGGCGAAGGCGTGGGCCTGGCCAACCTCATGAGCCAGGTCTTGAAGGTCAACCTCAAGAAGGGCCACGCCCGCACGAACTGGGCGCAGCGGCCGCTTCCACAGCAGCTGCAAGACTACGCGGTCCAGGACGTCGACCGCCTGGTGGAGCTCGCCCAGACCCTGGCTGACCAGCTCACCGCCATGAAGCGCCTCGAATGGGCCTTTGAGCTCTCGGCCAAGTGGGAAGACCACAACCTCTACGATCCACGTCCCGAGGAGCTCGCCGACAGCCTGTACCGGGGTGGAAGAGTGGGCCCCGACGGTTATGGCGTGCTGCTCGAGCTCGCCAAGTGGCGCGAAGAGCGGGTGCGGGAGCTCAATGTTCCCCGCAAGTGGCTGGCCGACGATACGGTCTTGATGGACATCGCCCGGGTTCGCCCGCGGGACATGGACCATCTGCGCACGTTTCGTGGACTGAACCGGGGCGAGGTCAACCGTCACGGCGAGCTTCTGCTCGATCTCATCGCCAAGGGCCTCTCCGGCGACGCCGCGAGCCCCCCGGCCCGCCGCCGGCGCACCGAACCGCCTTCGGCCAACGAGGCGCGGTCCATGGACCTGCTCAAGGCCTACGTCGCGCTTCTGGCCGATGATAAGCGCATCGCCGTCAAGAACCTGCTGCCCTCAGCGCAGATGCTGGCCCTGATCCGCACCGAGGCCACGACCGTCGAGGGACTGGTCGAGGACGACGTCATGGGCCGCGAGGCCGCGCGCCTGATCGGCGAAGAGGTTCTGGAGTTTCTGCGCGGCAAAGTGGCCCTCTCGCTCGAGAACGGCCAAGTGAAGGTGGTCAAAGTATGAGCCAGCCCGTGGTGATGTACACCAAGACGACGTGCCCCTACTGCGTGATGGCCAAGCGCCTGCTGACCATGCGCGGGATCACGTTCGAGGAAATCAACGTCGAGAAGTGGCCCGATGATCAGCGCCAGGCGCTCATGAAGCGCTCCGGGATGCGTACCGTTCCGCAGATCTTCCACGGCGACCGCCTCATTGGGGGCTACGACGATTTACACGCGCTCGATGAAAAAGAGGGAAATCTCGATTCATTGAAGGCCTGAGACTCGGGGGAGTTCCACACGACTCCTCACCGGG
>DATJFU010000136.1:0-2384 GCA_035495495.1 Bdellovibrionota bacterium | reverse complement strand
TAGGTCTGAAGGGCCTTGATGATCTGGGGCTGCCGGGAAATCAGCTGGTTCTCGAGCGCGGGGTTGGCGCTGGTGTGCATGTCGCCGATCGAGACGGTCACGCGTGGCAGATCGATGGGCCGGCGAAAGCGCGCCGTCATGTTCAGGTCTTCGAGGTTGCTGGTGATGCCCAGAACCTTGAGGTTCAGGCCGCCGCCCTGCTTGACCGAAAGGAGCAGGGGCACCTGGACCCGAAGAGGGGTCGCGCCGGGGCCGCCGAACTCGAGGCTGACGTCGCGGAGGCCCGCGCAGTAGTCGGCCTTGGTGTTGGTCTCGTGGTTCCAGGCCACGATCTTGTTGTTCTTGGGGTTGAGGTCGTGCGCGATGATCGACGACGCCTCTACGCGCATCTCGGGGACCGTGCCCTCGAGCACCATCACGAGGGAGTTGGGCTCGCCAAGAGCCTGCTGCTGCTGGTTGTCGGGCACGAGCCCGAACCGGTCAAACACCAGGGCGTACTCGATGCCGTTGATGTCCACGTGAAACTGCGGATTGTCGTAATGAAAACCGCTGAGATAGTTCCTGAGCGTGCTGCGGATAAAGTTCACCGTCTTCTGCTTCTCGGGATCGGTAAACAGGTGGTCCAGGTCGAGCTGGTGGTCGGCCTCGAGGGGCCAGGTCTCGAACATCCCCGTGCTGAACGAGTAGCCGTTCATGAAGAGGATGCTCTCGAGATTGTCGGCGAAGTACTTCTGGCCGCTATGCGAGAAGTAAACGCCCACGGAGTGCCCGATGAGCTTGGGGTTTTCGAGGGACGCGCGCGCGGCTCCCGGCACGAAGCCAAGCGCGAGAGCCAGGGCGCAGAGCGGAGTTAAAATCCTGCGTCTCATGACGCAATGCTTCTAACACGCTCACCATAGGTGGTCAAACTAGTCAGGTATAAATGAATTCGACTATAATTTCCATGGTTTGAAACCTGATGTAGGTTTCTGGGATGGGCTTTCTGCAGTCTTTGGTCTGGTTGGCGAAGCTTTTGGGCGCCCTCTCCCTCCTTCTACTCGTCCTGACGGGGCTTTTGGCGGGGGTGGCTTGGTGGATCGGATCCCGCCGCCGCGTGCGGATTCCACGCGGGACGGTGGTGGAATGGAGCCTCGCCTCGGCTCCCCGCGAGGCCTCGAGCCCGTGGCCGGGCGGCCGCTCGCTCAACCTCAGGGACACCCTCCAGGCCCTGGAGGCCGCGGCCCATGATCCGCGGGTCGAAGCCCTCTGGGCCGATCTCTCCACTGTCCACCTCGGGATGGCCCAGGCCCAGGAGCTCCACGCGGCGGTCCTCAAGTTTCGGGCCTCGGGCAAGGCCACGGTGGCCTTTGCCGACACCTTTGGCGAGGGGGGTTCGACCGCGGCGCTTCTGCTCGCGAGCGCTTTTGCGAGGGTGGGCATGCAGCCCTCGGGTTCGGTCGCGGCCGGCTTCGCGACCCAGCAGCCATTCGTCGCCGGGTTTCTCAAACGCCTGGGGATCGAAGTGCAGATGGGCCGCCGCCACGAATATAAAGGAGCGGCCGAGACCCTTCTGCAAGAAAGGATGGGCGACGCCAACCGCGAGGCCACGACCGCGCTGGTCAAAGACTGGACCCGGCAGTGGTGCGAGGCCGTCGCCCAGGCTAGGGGGCTCGCACCCGCCGACGTGATGGCCGGCCTGGATGCCGTGCCCCTCTCCGCCCAGGCCGCGCTCGACCGAAAATGGATCGACGTCCTGGAGTACCGCGACGGCAGCCGCGAGTGCTGGGAGGGCGAGGTCGACGGCAAGCGGAGAAAGAACAAGTTCGTCTCCATCGAACGCTACTCCCGCCGGGCGGCGCGCCGCTCGCGCGCGGGCAGGCGGGCCACGCAGCTCGCCTGGATCTCCGCCTCCGGGCAGGTGGTGCGCGGAACGGAGCGGGGTGGAACCCGCAGGCGTGATCGGATGTCGGCCCACCGCGTGGGAGCAGCCCTCCGCGCCGCGATCGACAACCGCCGCGTAAAGGGGATCCTTCTCCGGGTCGACAGCCCCGGAGGATCGTACGTCGCCTCGGACACGATCGCCCGCGAGGTCATCCGGGCGCGCGCCAAGAAGAAGCCCGTCGTCGTCTGCATGGGCAACCTCGCCGCGTCGGGTGGCTACTTTGTCTCGATGTTCGCCGACCGGATCGTCGCGCAGCCGGGGACGCTCACCGGATCGATCGGCGTATTTGGCGGCAAGCTCGTCGCCAAGGAGGCATTGGCGCGCGTGGGCCTGAACTTTGATGGCGTCGCGGGATCGCGGGGCGCGACCCACTCGTCGGCACTCGTTCCGTACGACGAGCACGGACGCGCGGCGCTCGAGCGGGAGTTGGATTTCATTTACGACGACTTCGTCACGCGCGCGG
>DATJFU010000135.1:0-6784 GCA_035495495.1 Bdellovibrionota bacterium | reverse complement strand
CAAGAATCTGAACCTGCTGAGCACGTGGTTTGACGAGACCACCTTCTCGCGCTCGGGCCTTGGCGCCCGCGAGAAGGCCTGGGACCGCTTTGGCTCCGTTGATTCCAACGAAGTCGAAGGCGCCCTCTGGCTCTTCAACACCGACGGCAATCAGTAAGTCTTGGATTGAGAGAGAGAAAGTCGGGCCTCCGGTGCCACCTCCAGGGTGGTGCCGGGGGCCCGATGCTTTTTGTGGGGATCAGTTCTTGGCCGAACAGACGTCCAGGACGCGCGATTCCACCCTGCGGCGCATGTCCTGAACCTCGGGGTGGGCTTGTTCCACCGGGCCCGATGGGACCTGCGGATACTCGATCGCGGGACAGTAGTAGAAGCTGGGAAACAGGAGCTCCGGGTCCTGGTTGGCGAGGATCCGCTCGCCGACGGTCAGGACGTCAGCCGCGTCTAGACGGCCCGCCTCAAGCTCACCCAGGGCCAGGTCAAAGGCGTTGTAAAACCCGTGGTCGCCCTCGGGCAACGCCCGGTTCAGGTTGCGCTTGATCCACACCGCCAGAACCTTGCCCGGATGGGCCGCCGCGAAGGCGGGCAGGACCTCGGGGTCGTGTTCAGTGTCGTCACCCAGAAGGATGAGCGGATGGGGGTAGTGGGCCGCGAGCCGCTCGAGGGCAAGCGCCTTGTACTGGGCGATGTCGGGCATCACTTGCCAGGGGCGTAGGACAAAGCCCGCGGGTGGAAAGTGGTTCAGGGTCACGAGCTGGTTCCACAGGGTGTCGTGCAAGAAGGTCGGGCCGGCCGATAGAAACACCAGGGCCCGGTCGCCCAGGTGATTGGTGAGGCCCGTGTGGGTCACCCAGGCCTGATAGAGTTCGGCCATGCCGGCAAAGGCCTTCTTGCCAAAGAACCCGTCGTAGAGGGCCGCCGAGGGCTTGGTGCTGTGGCTGATCTTCACCGTGTCGTCGATGTCGCTCACGATGACAAAGGGCTCGGATGCGAGCGCAGTGGTCCGGAGAACCAGGCAGGCGGTGAGGGCGATCAAAGAAGGGATAAGCCTTTGCGCACGCATCCCACCTGTTATCAATCCGGACAAAAATAGTCAATAATGGCAAAGAGGTGGAAATGGAAGGGTTTCTGAATGGTGGACCTAAGCGGAGTCGAACCGCTGACCTCTTCAATGCCATTGAAGCGCTCTACCAGCTGAGCTATAGGCCCACGTTTTCAAAGAGAATACGTAGACGACGTCTATCGCAGGGGTGAGTGGGGCGCAAGAGCGATTTGAAAGGCGAAGTCGTCGGGTTTTCGCCGACTTACTTTCCGCCGGACTTACCCTTGCCCCCGGCAGTCACCTGGTTGCGCTGAACGGACCAGGGCAGGGTGTCCACCGCGTTCTTGGACAGGTTGGACTTGTACCTGAACTCGATCCGCTTAAAGAGGCTGATCGACCTGTCGGCAAAGATCTGATCGGCGGTCTTGCCGGCGATCCGAGCGCCAAAGTCGATGTCTCGGCCGTCATCTTTCTTATCGTCTTTCTTGGGGTTCAGCCCCGCGAGGGCGTCCGCCATCATGGCCGCGATGTCGGGGCCCTTGTTTCCACCCCCGCCTTTATGGTGGCCGCCTCCACCCGCAAAGGTGGAGCCTCCACCCGAGAAGGCAGCGGCGTTTTCGGCCACCCCCGCGGTGGCCGCGTCGACGGCCGCTTGGGCAGTGGCGACGTCCATGAGGCCGCCACCGGTGAGGGCGTCTATGCCGCCACCGTCGTGGGACCCCGTGTAGCCGGCGATCGACTGACCCGACATCTTCTTAAAGGCGTCTTGAACCCGCCGATCATTCAACATTTCATTGAGACCGGCGGTGGCGGCGCTGCCGTCCTTGTTCACGCAGCCCGTCCCCTCGGGCACGCCGTCGCAACGGCCTCGGCCGCCGTCATCTCCGATCTTGCTGTCACCCACGCCGTGGCCACCGACGATTCCGCCCTTGCCCTTGGTCGCGCGGCCGCCCGGGGCGAAAGCGTTGACCTCACCCTTGGCCCCCGGGATGTCGGGGTTGAATCCTTCAGCGCTCGTCAGGTTGTCATCACGGGAGCGTGTGGCGTCGTCGGCGCCGACGTGCTTTGCGATGGCTACGGCAATGGCGCAGGCCATGGAAATGCAGGAGCCGACGCAGGACGAATTACCTTTTGACGATTGTTGGGTGCCCTGTTCAGTCCCTTGGGTGGCGCCTTCGGTCGCCCCCTCCGTCGCCCCTTCGGTGGCCCCCTCGGTGGCCCCCTCGGTCGCGCCTTCGGTCGCCCCCTCCGTCGCGCCCTCCGTCGCGCCCTCGGTTGCCCCTTCCGTCGCTCCTTGGCTAGCGGAACTCGATGCACTACCCGCGGACGAGCTCAATGAGGCGATCCCCTGAATCGCTCCCAAGGCCATCATGCCCCCGGCCACGGCCTGGCCGATGGTCGTGGCTGTGCTCCTGAACGAACTGCCGGTGACCTGGTTCCAGATCATGTCGGCGACACCCACCCCGATGCTGGCAATCGTGCAAATGATCGGCGCCCAAGATCCCCACGGAAAGCAGCCGATGCCGCATGCGAGGGCGCAGACCCCGGCAAGGATCCAGTACATCACCTCGCTGCCTTGCAGGTAGCCGATGGCCTTGTCGGCGTTCACGGCGGCGCCGCAATAGGTGATCTTCTGTTGGTAATAGGTGGTCTGGACGTTTGCCTTGACGTTGCCGGTATCGGTGTCCACCACGTCGCTACAGGCCTTGTCGATCCGTTCGTTGGCAAAGGCGGGAGTGGAGAAGTCCCAGGCGTGGAAAGCGTAGCGGTCCGTGCGTCCCGCTTGAGTGGCCATCGGGGCATGGATGAGACAGAAGATGAGAACGGAGAGCCCCAGGCTTTTGCCCAGAACGGACCGAAGCCTCAGTTTCTTCTTCAGACGTACCCGCGACATAAGTCCCCCTGCAGTCCCTCTGCTGGGCCAGAACCCCCCGGTCCTGCCCCCTCAGACGCCGGCCAGGCTTAGAACCCGACCACGCCCTTACGCCCACGATCCTGGTAGGCATCATGAATACGTTCAAAGATGTTTACGTTGCGGTCAAGAAAGGAGTCCGCGCCCCCGGCGGGTCCCCGCCCGCCGTAGTCGAGAATGCTGTCCTTCTTTTCGTCGCCCTTGCCGGGCAGGAGCTGACCGAGGAGGCTGTTGAGATCGATCCCGTTGTTGCCTCCGCCCTTGCCCCTGCGGCCGCCCGCGCTCGCGGCGAAGGTCGAACCCGTGCCGTAGCCCGCGCCACGGCCGCTCATGTCGGCGTACTGGGCCGCATCCGGGTCGGCACCCTTGTCGGCCGTGGCCGCGCTCGTGCTGGCACCGTCGAGACCGCCCACGCCGCTGCCTCCGCCCTTGCCGCCACCGTCGCCCGCGGCGAAGCCGCCGGCTTCAGGACCTTTGCCAACATCGTTGCCCAAAGGACCGGTGTTGAGACCCGGTCCCAGGTCAGGGGCTTTTTCGTCCCCGGCCTTGTCGTCCTCGGCACCGGCGGCAAATTGACCGGTCGAACCGTTGCCGACGATGGAGCCGGTGTTGCCCGTGCCCGTCCCCTCGTTGAAGGCGAGGGGGTCAAAGTTCGTGTCCACGACCGGAGCGTCCTTGGCCGTCGCGTCGTTGTCGTTGGCCAGCTCGCGGAGCTTGTCGGCCAGCAAGTGCTGTGCGATCGCCTGGCCACCGTGGGCCAAGGCCTGAACCGTGTTCACGACGATGCCTTGGGTGGCGGCGTCGATACCCTTGTTCTGCTCCTCGGTGACCTGCGCCGCGATCCGCGACACGTCGGTCTTCATGGAGTCCTTCTTGCCGTTGAAGGTGGCCATGCGGTGCTGGTAGTTCTGCTCCATGCAGAGGTTAGTGGCGAGGTCCCGGACGCGCGGGTGTGACCGGTTCACCTCCAGGCCCTGCTCGTCAACCCAACGACCGTGCGTATCTTGAGTAAAGTGCCAGCGTTCGGCGTACTGATCCAAATGGTTCATGACCTTGTCCATGGCCTGATCATTACTCCCGCACCGGCTCGCATCCGCCTTGCTCATGTCGTAGCCCTGGTTGAGCTGGTAGACACCGTCCGTACCCTTGAAGGCTTTTGCGAAGGTGGTGTCTGAATTTGAGGACGTATCGATGTAGCCGTCGCCGGCGCTCTTTCCGTCTTCGCCGTGGTTGCGGTACACACCCCCACTGGCGGCGCTCGAGTCGATCTGACTCTTCACGGCCTTTGCGCCGTCAGCGGCGTCACCCTTGTCATGGCTGTGTGCGAGCGCGCGCCAGATCATGACACCCGTGCCCACGAGGTTGACGCCAGCAGTCGTAGTCTGGGCAATCGCAGCGTTGTCCGCGGTGTCCGCCGCGGCTTTGTACACGTCCGATTGGGTCTTGCCGGGGGCATTGGCCTCCAACTGACCGATCTGGCCGGTGGTCTGCACGATCTGGGCTCCCGCGGCGTCGCTCGCCTGGGAACCGACGGTAATGCCGAGCTGCATCCCCTTGGTCGTGTCGGCGGAGGCGTAGCCCAGGGCCGAGTTGGCGTTTCCGGCGGCGTCAATGTTGGCCTGGCGATGGGCGTCGTAGCCTTCGGCCGTCTTTCCGCGGTCCAACATTCCACCATCCAGCAGCCCTTGGACGTGGGCGTTGGAGCCGTCGTTGCCCTTGGTATTGCGACTACCACTGACGGTCGCTATTTCGCCGCTGTTCGCGTGGGCTTTTCCATCCGCACCGGTAGCCGCGTTCCGTTCATCCTCGTTCTCGGTCTCGGCCAGACTATTGCCCTTCCAGCTGCGCATGATGCTCTGGGGGTCCGTCCCGTCGCTGACCTGAGCCAGTTCTCCGTCGTTCAGGTCTTTGCTCTGGCCGGTCTGTTGGCCGCCGATCACGGTGCTTGCGTTGTTTCGGTGAGGCACCCCCTGGGAGTCCAGGTCCGCGTAGGTGTCGGCACCGGGTTCCACGCAGTAGACCTTGAGTTGTGCACCGGGTCCCCGGGGGCAGCCGTTGGCCACGTCCGCCGTCGTGGGGATGACTGAAGGAACCTGACCGGTGGGGCAACCGTGGGGCCACTGCTCCGCAGTGCCCACTCCACACCTCCACGTGTTCTTCATGAGCTTGATCCGGTCCGCCTTGGCGATGCAGGTGGGGGACGCGGTGGGCTTCACGGGCTTAGGCGGATCCAAGGCGGCCCCGTCCAGCATGTTGCACTGGCATGCCGCGAAGGGTGCCACGAAATTTCCTGTATGGTGACCTTGCTGGTCAAGCGTCGTGCACTGGCCGACTTCTTCGATCGCTGCTTTTGCGGAATTTGAAGAAGCAATGAACGCCAGCGCGGCGAATACCGCGACGATCCGCTTGGACTGATTTTTTCCGAAGGCCATAAAACGATCCCCCACATTCCGCTTCGGCTCACCTCACGCGCCTTCCGCCCCCCAAAGGACGGTCCCCACGGCGCGACGGAGCCCGAAGTACTTTCATTGTCTCATTGCGTAAATCTTGAGTCAAACAGTCAGACAACTGTCTAACGGGGTGGAAGGTCAGTGCGGACACAGGGACCAGGCCGGTTTCAACGAAGCGTATGTAAAAAATAGGCCTTTACCGCGTCCGCCACGCCCTTGGAAAAACCCTCGAGCAGATCGTGGGTCAGGAGATCCGCCAATCGCCGCCCGTTTTCGCCCTTCGCGGCCCCGAGAAGAAGGTGCTGGAGCTCGTCCGCCAGGCCCACGAGCTCGGCGAGGGGATTGACCCGGGCCACGCCAAAATGGACCGGAAACCCCTTGAGGTTGCGCCGCTCGTGATGGCTCCGGACGACGTGAATCACCGACGATTCGATTCCCTGAACCCCCTCGAGCAGCTGGGCACCCGCGAGGGGGTGCTCTCGGTACTTGGCGCGGAGGGTCTCGGGCATCTTGGATTCGTCCTCGGCCATGCATTCGAGGGGAAGCGCGACGTCGTGGAGCACGGAGGCGAGCCCGACGACCTCGACCGCCGCGGCCGAGTCGACCTCCATCGCCTCGCAAAGAAGGGAGGACACGAGCGCGGTGCCCGCGCCATGCTCGGCCATCGCTGCCTGGGCCAGGACGTCTTTGAGCGCCGGGTGATGATTGAGCAGCATCCGCTGCATGAGGCGCTCGACGTTCGAGACATACGCCTTGGCCTGCATGATCTGGACCTCGCCCACGCCGCAGAGGCGCATGGCATTGATCACGTCCTCGCCGTGCAGCAGCGTGGCCTCGGCCACCTCCGCGGGCGCGGCCCCCGGTTGACTGAGCATGTGCCCCGCAAGCGCGTCGCAAGCCCTGAGAGACCGCTCAATGTCGCTTTTTCTGACGTGAAACCAGCGAACGCCCTTCTCGCGATACCGCGAGAGCTGTTCGGGAAGAAGGCTTTCTCCCGACGAAAGAACCTTCACAAAATGCCCGGATGCGAGCTTGAGATGTACGTCGTAGAGGCTTTGCGCGCGGGTCAGGAGCACCGAAGCGACCACCGGGATGAAATCGGCGTCCTCCGGTGGAGGAGCAGAGGGCAGAACGCTTCCGTCCTCGGACAGTGGCGCCGCGTGGGTGATCAGATCGCTCGCGCGGAGTGGTTTGTTGAGCACGCCATGGACCCCGGCACGCTTGAGGTCGGCGGCGTCGTGCTCGGGTGACCACGGCATTCCACCCGCTCCGCCCCCCTCGTCGGGATCCTGGATCAGAAACAACGGCGTGAGCGGAAACTTGGAGCGAATCTTTCTTACCCAGCCCAAGCCACGCTCGGCAGGCTCCATGCGGGGGTTAAGA
>DATJFU010000134.1:0-2254 GCA_035495495.1 Bdellovibrionota bacterium | reverse complement strand
GGCGCGACGCAGTTCAAGTGCGCGCCCCCGATCCGTGAGCGCGCCAACCAGGAGCGCCTCTGGGGCGGTCTCGAGGCCGGCACGCTGGATCTCATCGTCTCGGATCACTCACCCTGCACGCCGGCCTTGAAGCGCCTGGAGACGGGCGACTTTGGCCAAGCCTGGGGCGGGATCGCGGGGCTGCAGTTCAGCCTCCCGGCCATCTGGACCAAGATCCGGGAGCGAGGCCTCGGGATGGAGAGGCTCGTGCACTGGATGTGCGAGGCGCCCGCCGAACTCGCGGGTTTGTCATCCCGCAAGGGCGGGATCGCGGTCGGGATGGACGCGGATCTGGTCGCCATCGATCCCGACGGTCGGGTGAGCGCCGAGCCGTCGCGAGTGCAGCACCGCCATTCGTTGACGCCCTATTCCACCCGGAGCTACACTGGCGCCGTTCAGTCGACCTGGGTGCGCGGAGTTCGCGTGTTCGACGGCCGCGGGGGCGCCATGGAATTTCCGGGCGCCGCCCAAGGCGAACGCGTGTTTCGGAAAGGATTTCGGGAAGGAAACTGAGATGCAGACCGTCGCTTCTACCGCAGCGGCCCACGTGGCCTTTACCGAACTCCTGGACCTTGCCTCCGAGCGCGTGGGGGGTAAAGCCCTTTCGACCAGCGATGATTTCTTTGCCGAGAAAGAAAACCTGCTCAAGGCCTCGGCACCGGTCTTTGTCTTCGACAAGTACACGGACCGCGGCAAATGGATGGACGGGTGGGAGAGCCGCCGCAAGCGCAACCTCAAGCCCGGCAACGACCATGACTGGTGCGTGGTTCAGCTGGGCGTGCCGGGCATCATCCGCGGAGTGAACATCGACACTTCGTTCTTTACCGGCAACTTTCCCGAAGCCGCCTCGCTCGAGGCCTGCGCGGGGGATCCGGACCGCGGGCCGTGGAAGGAGCTGATTCCACGCACGCGCCTCCAGGGCGGCTCGCACAATCTCGTGGCGGTCGCGGACCCCGGCACATGGACCCACGTGCGGCTCCGTATCTTTCCGGATGGCGGCGTGGCCCGGCTTCGCGTGCACGGCGAGGCGACGCCCGATCTCTCGCGGGCACCCAAGGAGTCGGGCCGGGTGGATCTGGCCGCGGCCTCGAACGGCGGCTGCGTCGTCGCCTGCAATGACAGCTTCTTTGGCCCCAAGGACAACCTCATCCTGCCGGGCCGGGCCGAGAACATGGGCCAGGGCTGGGAGACGCGCCGTAGGCGCGGCCCGGGGCATGACTGGATCGTGGTCAGGCTCGCCGCCCGCGGCAAGATCGGCAAGATCGAGGTGGATACCAACCATTTCAAGGGCAACTTTCCGGAGAGCTGCTCCATCGACGCGTGTTCGTTTTCGGGGCGCGACCTGACCGCGACGGACCTGAGGGACCGCCAGGACCTGGTGTGGAAGCCGATTCTGCCGCGCACGGTCCTCCAGGCCGACCACCGCCATTACTTTGAGAAAGAGCTCACGGGCGAGGCCGGCGCGGGTCCGTGGGACTACGTGCGCCTCACCATCTATCCCGACGGGGGCGTGAGCCGGCTCCGTGTCTGGGGAACCGCATGACCCTGGCCCAGTTCAACGCGCTCTCGACGGAGGACGCGCACGCGGAGCTGCTCCGGTGCTGCGGCTCCCATGAGTGGGCCCACGCCATGGCGGCGGGGAGGCCGTACTTCGATCTGCCGTCGCTCCTGGCGCGCGCCGAGTCGGTCTGGGGCGCCCTGAGTCCCGCGGACTGGAACGAGGCTTTCTTGCACCATCCCAGGATCGGCGAGAGCGCGATCCGGCAAAGGTTTGCTTCCACCGCCGACTGGGCGGGACAGGAGCAGAGAGGTGTCGAGAGCGCCGCGCAAGACGTGCTCGATGGCCTGGTCGAGGGTAACCGCGAGTACGAAGAGCGCTTTGGCCGCATCTACCTGGTTTGCGCCACGGACAAGAGCGCCCGCGAGATGCTCGACGATCTCAGGCATCGCCTGCACCACGATCCGGAGGCCGAGCTCAAGGTGGCCGCCGCTGAGCAGGCCAAGATCACGCGCCTGCGCTTGGAGAAACTGCTGAATGAAAACGCGTAGCCCCATCACGACCCATGTTCTTGATTTGGTCCGTGGCCAAGCCGCGCCCGGTCTTCCCGTCCGACTCGAGAAGGAGAGTGGTGGAAAGTGGAGCGAACTCGCCCACGGATCCACCAACGCCGATGGCCGGATCGAGGATCTGCTCGAGCCGGGAAGCAAGGCCGAG
>DATJFU010000133.1:0-5903 GCA_035495495.1 Bdellovibrionota bacterium | reverse complement strand
ATCTATTCGGACGCGGGTTGTACCGCGCTGCTTGCCACCGGCGTTGGCGCTGCCGGAACCGTGCAGGTGACCCTGCCTTATCAGCCCGACGGTGCCCATAGCTATTACGCCCAGGGCTATGACGTTCCCGGAGACGCGAGCAACGTTTCGGCCTGTTCCGCGGCGTTGTTGTCGTACACCGTGACTTCGAACCTGGACCTGACTCAGCCGACAAACGTCATCACCCTGGCCAATAACCCCAACTCCATCGCGTTCGCGAACCTGGACGACAGGACCACGGACGGAAGCGACAAGTTCATCTATGGGATGATCGCGCCGTCGCCGACCAGCTCGTCCATCAACCTGGTTTGGCCGAGTGGCAGCGATCCCCAGTGGGTCACTCCCATCGAGTCCATCCCCGGGCGGGGTCACGAGACCGCGCCGTATTACAACGCCATCGATGGCGACACCAAAATCGACCTCGTGACCCTCGATACGACTGGTCACATGGCGGTCTATAAGGGAACCGGTTCGGGTAGCTTCAGCGTCAACCCCGTTCTCTTTGACGCCACGGGTGTCGATGCGAACGACACTCCGGTCGACATGAAGTTCACGGATCTCAACGGCGATGGTCATAACGACGCCGTGATCGCCACCAAGAGCCGAGTGCTCGTCTACCTGGGCACCCATGACAGCGCCATGTTCGGCAGCAAGACCGTATTCGACCCCGGCATGGCTCCGACCTCCCTCATCCTGGCGGACTTCGATGACGACACCAAGTGGGACGTCGCGGTGATCTCGTCGGCCTCCGGCATCGTCCTCATGAAGGGCGACGGGAGCGGGGCACTGCTCGCCCCCTCGACCGTGACGAACACCACCGGGATCACCCAGGGCGTGGCCACGGACCTCGCCCACGACGGCGGGGGCTTGGACTTTGTGGTCAATCTTTCGTCCGGCGGGGCCTTTGGGACCATCGCCAACAATGGCGTGGGCGGCTTTGGCGCCCTGACGGCCCACGGGACCTATCGAGGACCCGTGATGGTGCAAGCGTCCGACATGGACTCCATGCCCGACGGCGCCCCCGAGGTCGTCGTGGCAAACGTCGACCACCCGGAACTTGGAGTCGTGACCGTCTATTTCAACGACGGGCTGGGAAATTTTAACAGTCTGGGCGAGGACCTCCTGCCCTTGGACGAGGCCCCGGTGGCCGTGTACCTGCTCGATGAGGACTTGAACTTCGGCATGGACATCGTGATCCTGACGGCCAGCGGTAAGGTGTACGTCATCCTGAACACCCAGTTCTTCATCGGTTAGCCGGTCGGATAGGCCAGGGCCTAGACACCCTCCTGTCAAAAATCTTGCACCCACCCCTCAACTTTTAGGCAGTACCGTCCGATCAGTTGACTGAAAGGGTCGGGTTGCCATGATTAATTGGGAAGAACTCAAGCATATCCATGTGATTCGGAAGCTCGAGCACGTGCTGGCCAACTGGTTCCGCACGGAAATCTTCTTTGTGGACGAGCGGGGAAAAGTCCAGAATTTCGATCCCTTGGACCGCCAACGGGAGTTTAAGAACCCCGTCTGCGCGGCCGTCCTCCCCCATGACCGGGGCCGGGAGCTCCTCATGGGCGCCATCGCCCAAGCCAACGAAAAGGCCCTCGAGAGCGACGAGACCAGCTTCGTGGTCGACGGCCCCCTAGGCGTCGAAAAGGGCTACGTGGCCCGCATCGCCGTGGACGAAGAGTTCTTGGGCTGCGTGTACGCCTACTGCTTTCAAGAAGCGCCGGCCTCAGGCGATGCCATCCAGCGCGCCCGCGCCGCCCTCGAGTCCCTCGGTATCACCGGGGACCGGGTCCAGGACGCTCTCCGTGGCCTGACCACCCTCACGGGCAACGACAAGAAGTACTTCTTTGAGCTGGTGGAACTCGTGGCCCAGGAGATCGTCACGTTTCACACCGAGATCACCAAACGCGAGGAGCGCATCACCGCCCTGAACGACCAGCTCGGCACGCGCTACAGCTACGACTCGATGATCGGCAAGTCCAAGCCGATGCAGGAGATCTACTCGCTTCTCGACAAGATCCGCAGCTCGGAGAGCACCGTGCTCATCCAGGGCGAGAACGGTACCGGTAAAGAACTGATCGCCCGCGCCGTGCACTTCAACAGTCCCCGCAAGGACGGCAACTTTGTCACGGTGAACTGCTCGGCCTTCAACGAGAACCTCCTGGACAGTGAACTCTTTGGCCACGTCCGCGGCGCCTTTACGGGCGCGGTGAAGGACAAGAAGGGCCTCTTTGAGCAGGCCCATCGGGGCACGCTGTTTCTCGACGAGATCGGCGACATGAGCCTCTCGATGCAGGTCAAGCTGCTGCGCGTGCTGCAGGAGGGGACCCTGACCCCCGTGGGCGGCATCGAGCAGCGCAAGGTCGACGTGCGGGTCCTGGCCGCGACCAACAAGGACCTCAAGTCCATGGTCGAAGAAGGTTTGTTTCGCGAAGATCTTTACTACCGGATCAACGTGATCAACGTGGTGGTGCCGCCCCTCAGGGACCGCAAAGAAGACACGCCGATCCTGCTGGATCACTTTCTGGCGCGTGGCTGCAAAGAAAAGGGCGTGCCCCTCAAGACCTTTGCCAAGCGGGCCTTGGAAAAGATCTACGACTACACCTGGCCCGGCAACATCCGGGAGCTCGAGAACGAGGTCGAGCGTCTGATCGTCCTGTCGGGCGAGGATCCCCGGATCTCTGCCGACATGCTCTCACCCCGCATCCGTGACCATGGGGCCAACGCCAAGGTCCAGGGTGTCCGCGTGTCGGGCAAGCTGAAGGATGCCCTCGAGGAGCTCGAAAAGACCATGATCCGTGAGGGCCTGCGCCGCACGAAGTGGAACAAGAGCCGCCTCGCCAAAGAGCTGGGCATCTCGCGCGCCGGCCTCATCATGAAGGTCGAGAAATACGGCCTCGATAAGCGCAAGCTCGGCAAGCCCGAGGACGGCGGCGGCCGCGTCGCGTAAGGGCGACCGACCGCGTCGCTAGATTTCGCTCCCAAAAGGCCCGACTGCCCGGGATACTCCCCGCATGCTTTCGACCGCCGCGGTGCTCACGCTCGTGACGATGAACCTCCATGGGTACCACCCCATGGACGAGGCGCCCCGCTTCTTTGAGGATCGCCAGGGCAAGCTGACGCCCGCGGATCCCTCTCCCTTCTACTTTCATTGGGACGAGGTCACCCGCGGCAACCGCAAGCGCCTGGACAGGCTCGCGCGGCAGATCATGAGGCTCCATCCTCAGGTGGTCGCGCTCCAAGAAGTGGGCGCAGGTTCCCCTTCGGGAGGGCGTGATTGCAACTCGTACCATTCGCAGCCCGCGGGTGACGCCGACGATGCCAACACCGCGGCCCGGCTTCTCCGCAGACTCGCGCCCTTGGGCTATCGCCTGTGGACGGCTTGCCGCGGCAACACGGGGTGGATCACCGACGGAGCGACCTTCAAGGATAGCCGCATGGTGCGCGCCAGGCCGGGCGGCAAACGCGAGGTGGTCTTTGATTTTGGTTCCAATCCCTATCCGCGGGGCATGATCGTCGAGGGCATGGCCCTTCTGGTCCGGTCACCCTGGCGGGTGGTCGCGCACGAAGAATGGGGCGGAACGGTCGAGGCCGCCGCGGACCATGGGTTTGTGCAGATCGCCGCCCTCGCGCTCGAGAACGGGGGTCCGGATTCTCCTTGGTTCTTGATGGCCAATATCCACGGCGGTCACAAGGTCGCCCACTTTGAGCAGGACGTGGCCCTCCGCGATCACCTGGCGCGGCTGCGTGACGAGTGGCGGTCCCACGTGCCTGGGATCTTCGCGGGCGTTCTCGCGTCGGGGGACTTCAACGCGCACCTCTACCGTCCGGCCGAAAGCCCCGAACCCTCGTTGGTCCCGTGGCAGATGTCCCTGCCGGGGCAGTACCAGTTTGATCTCACGGGGGCCGCGGATTCCACCCGCCTGGAGAATCTCCTTCTCGAGATGAACTCGGACCCCGACTACAAGCCCTGGGCCACGATCACGGATGGCGAAGAGGCCCGACGCCGGGTAGTCGACGCCGTCGCGTGGCTCGAGCGCCTGCAGCGGCAGGGCGACGTCCCGGTCGAGGTCGAGGCCGTTGAGACGGCTGCCGCTCAAGGGCGGTGCCCCGCGGGTCCGAGCGCTCCACCTCTCCAGTCCAACGAGCCCCTGCCGTTCGAGGGCGGGTGGGCCTGCCACCAGGTCGACCGCATCGACCACATCTTTCTCAATCCCCGCTGGGAGATCCGGCGGGCCTGGGTCCAGAGACCCGAGGACGATGCCGACCCGCTCGTGGGCCTGTCGGACCATCCCTCGGTTTACGCCGAAATCGGCATTCGCTGATTAACTAACCGAAATTAAAAGATAATCATCAATGCGCCAGAGTCTGACGCATTGAGTTACATTCTTGTCGGGCCGCGCCCCAACCATTAGTTTCGGTATCCATGAAATCCCCCCTCCGCCGTTCGTTGGTCCTCATCGCTCTTCTCTCGTCCTCCGCGTTCGCCGCGCCGACGGCCGCCCCGTATCAGCCGCAGTGCACGCCCAACGAGGACTTCTGCGTGATGTTCTCGCCCACCGACATGCCGGTGATCGGCGTGGGCAAGTACCTGCAGTCGGCCACCAAGACGATCCGCATCGCGACGTACAACATCAGCGTCGACGAATACCTGCCCATCCTCCGCAAAAAGCTCCATGACGGCGTGAAGGTGGAACTCATGGTCGACTACCTGCAGTCGCAAGGCGGCAAGGTGTTTGAGGCCCTGGCGCCGGCGCCGGGCTTGACCAAGGTGCGGCTGCCCGTGTTTCGCGGCGGCACTCCCCAGATGCACAACAAGATCATCGTCATCGACGGCGACACCATCCTCATGGGCTCGGCCAACTTCACTTATTCCGGTCTCGTGGCCAACTACGAGAACGTGGTCGCGATCCGCAACGCGCCCGCCGCCGCCAAGATCGTCAACACCGAGCTCGACGAGCTCCGTGACGTGGCCAAGGCCGCCTGCGGCATCATGCAGGGAACCGACGCGGGCTGCACCGACGGCGCCAACATGGACGTCAAGGCCCCCGAGTTCCACACGCTCCTGACCGAGGGCAAGTTCGCCGACGCGACGACCCAGTCGCTCGAGGCCTCCCTCAAGGACTGCAGCGGCAAGGACCTCAAGCTCGAGTACGGCGTGCTGACGTCGCGTAACCAGGCCCTCCTTTCGCAGGACCTGGTCGACAAGTGCCTCGCGGGTCTGCCGTCATCCGATGCGGGTTCGACGCTCGGCAAGCTCCTCAAGCTGTGGAAGACCATCCCCCCGATGGAACACCTCGCGACCGGCGTGGCCGCGGCCCAGGCCCCCGAGGCCATGAAGACGCTCGAGACCCGCATGCGCCAGATCTTTGTGAAGGACCCTAAGGACGGGCCGATCACCTATCCGTCGCTCGACGATCTCCAGGGTCTCCGGGCGGATCTCGACGCGGCCGACCTCGAAAAGGGCGGCGCCCTCCGCGTCTACTTTGGGCCCGAAGACGGCCTCGAGGCCGCCGTTCTGCGCGAGATGCTGCGCAGCCTCGACGCCCCCAAGGATTCGTTTGTCTATGTGTCGACCAACTTCATCACCAACCCACGCTACGCCAAAGCCATGGTGGCGCTCTCGCGCGCCGGCGTGCGCATCCGGGCCTTCTTTGACCGCGGCCGGTACGAAGATCCCCAGTTTCAGACCGCGATCGGGGTGCTGCGTCCCCTCGGATTCATGGAGCCGGGCCAGAGCGTGTTCGACACGACGGATAACCGCGTGATCTCGATCTTCGACAACGCTCTCACGAGCTCGTACGGCTCCAACCACAACAAGCTCATGATCGTCGGCACGCCCAAGGGGGTGCGCAGCATCA
>DATJFU010000132.1:0-6551 GCA_035495495.1 Bdellovibrionota bacterium | reverse complement strand
TTTCTCAGGCCTGGGTACTCTTGGTGATCGCCGGTCTCATGGAGACCTGCTGGGCCGTGGGCCTCAAGTACACCGAGGGGTTCACCAAACTCCTACCGAGTCTCTTCACCGCGGGGACCCTGGCCCTAAGCATGTTTCTTCTCGCGCGCGCCGCCCGGGTTCTCCCCATCGGTACCGCCTACGGTGTGTGGACGGGCATTGGCGCCGTGGGCGCCGCCGTGCTCGGGATTCTTCTCTTTCAAGAATCGGTGAACCCGCAGCGCCTCCTGTTCTTGGGCCTGCTTCTCGTGTCGATCGTGGGCCTCAGGCTCAGCGCCTGACGATGGGACGAATCGTCCCGCGGCGCGCCTAAAGGTCCCGCATTCTACCTCTCCCGCGGCTTTCTACCTTTAGGAAGCGGGTGGAATGGCCGTTGCAACACGAGAGGGCATGAAGCTCGAATGCACGTGGAATGACCGGATGCACTTCACCGTCGAGGCGGGCCGCCATCGGGTCGAAATGGACACCCAACCCCCACAAGGTACCGACGGGGCGCCGTCCCCCAAGCAACTCCTTCTTTCGGCCATCTGCGGTTGCACCGGGATGGACGTGGTCGCGCTTCTCAAAAAGTACAAAGAGGCTCCGGAGTCCTTTCGGATCGACGCCGACGCCACGCCGACCGAAGGAGTGTACCCGGTAGTTTTCAAGGACATCAGCTTGACCTTCAGGCTCCGGGGGCCCCTCGACCCCGAGAAGGTGCTCGAGGCCGTGCGCCTCTCGCAGACCAAGTACTGTGGCGTGACCGCCATGGTGTCGAAGTCAGTACCCGTTTCCTATTCGGTCGAACTCAACGGAAAAACCATCGGCACGGGTCATGCCGATTTCAAATGACCCAGGAGTCGTCATGAAAAAGAACATCCATCCCACTGAACGTGTCGTCCGCGTGGTCGCCGGTGCCGTGCTGACCAGCATGGCATTCTTGGGCCCCGCCAGTCCCTGGTTTCTCCTGGGCCTCATCCCGTTCGTGACGGGGCTCGTGGGCTGGTGCCCGCCCTACGCGCTCTTTGGATTCAGCACCTGTGCCAAGGCATAGCGTCGTGGCATGGGCCGTGCTTCTTAAGGGCGGTGCGGATCGCCCAAGTTGCGCCCCTTTTTGAGAGTGTTCCGCCCAAGAAATATGGGGGGACCGAACGCATCGTTTCTTACCTCACCGAGGAGCTGGTGGAGCAGGGCCACGAGGTCACGCTCTTTGCGAGCGGCGACTCGGTCACGCGCGCCAAGCTGATCCCGGGCTGCGCGGAGGGGCTGCGTCTCGGGCCCGGCTATGCGCATCACCACTTTCTCCACGCGCTTCTTTTTGAGCAGGTGCGGCAGCGGGCCCAGGATTTTGACGTGTTCCATTTTCACACGGAGACGTTGCACTTCTTCTTGGCGCGCACGCTCAAACGGCCCACCGTGACGACCCTCCATGGCCGGCTCGACCTCATCCACCTGGATCGTCTCCTCGGTGAGTACCGGGATCTGCCGCTGATCTCCATCTCGGACGCGCAGAGAAAGCCGGTGCCGTCGGCCAACTGGGCCCGCACCATTCACCACGGATTGCCCCAGCACCTGCCGGAGTATGAGCCCAAGTCGGGCGGATACCTGGCCTTCTTGGGCCGTATCTCGCCCGAGAAGGGGCTCGACCGCGCCATTGAGATCGCGGCGGCCGCCGGTCTTCCCCTCAAGATCGCCGCCAAGGTCGACCCATCCGAAGTTCATTACTACGAGAGCGTCATCCGGCCGCTCATTCAAAAGCATCCCAACGTCGAATTCGTGGGTGAACTCGGCGACACACTCAAGTTCGGATTCCTCAAAAAGGCCCGCGCGCTTCTGTTTCCGATCTGCTGGCCCGAACCTTTTGGCCTGGTCCTGATCGAGGCCATGGCCTGCGGAACACCCGTCGTCGCATTCAAGAACGGCTCCACCCCGGAGATCGTCGAGGACGGAAGAAACGGATTTCTCGTAAACACGATCGAGGACGCCGTGCAATGTGTCCGTTCCATCGATCGCGTCGACCGTGAGGAATGCAGGAGAATCTGGGAGAAACGGTTTTCAATCAAACGGTGTGTCGCGTCCTACGTCAACGTCTTTGAGGAGCTGATCCGGCGTGGAACACCTGAGTCAACTCAACACTGATGACCAGCGCCTCCGGGTGCTCAAGCACGGTGAGGTGTTCGGTATCTTTGACGTCTACGGGGACGTCAAACCGGGTGGTCTGGGCACCCAGGGCCTGTACCGGGGCGCGACCCGGTATCTCTCGCAGATGGAATTGAGACTGGCGGGTCACTCGGTCACCCTGCTGAGTTCGTCCATCAGCAATAACGACATGCTTCTCACGGCGGATTTGAGCAACCCGACCCTCTGCCTTGACGATGGCACGGCCGTCAGGCACTCGACTCTTCACGTCTTCAGGTCCCGGTTTCTCACCGAGGACGCCTGCTCGGAGACGATCGAGATCACCAACTTCTCAAAGTCCGACCTCAAGCTCCCGCTCTGTTTCGCGTTTCAGACCGACTTCTTGGATATGTTCGAGATCCGGGGAGTTCAGAGAGAGAGGCGAGGGGAGCACTTGCCCCCGCAGGTCGAAAAGGACCGCGTCACCCTGAGCTACAGGGGCCTCGACGAGAAGGTCCGCACCTGTAGGATTCTTTTCGATCCCCCGCCCGGGGAGTCCACCCCCTCCGAGGCCAAGTACGTCCTTCCGCTGAAACGGGGCGAGACCTGTAAGATTCAGGTCACCACCCACTGCTTTGAGGGACCGCTTCACGAAACGCCCCGGGCGACCGAGAGCACTCAAGTCCAGATGGAGCGTCGCTATAAGCGCCGGACCGCGCAGGGATGCCTGATTCATAGTTCGAGCGAGCGCTTCGCGACCTGGCTCGATCGCTCCAAGGCCGACATCCTCCTCATGGCCACCGACGGCGAGCATGGCGCCGTGCCCTACGCTGGGATCCCGTGGTTCAACACCATCTTCGGCCGCGACAGCCTGATTACCGCCCTGCAATACCTCTGGGTCAACCCTCAGCTGGCGTGCAGCGTGCTCAGGTGCCTGGCCGCGCTCCAGAGCAAAGGGGACAACGCGTACGAGGACGCCGAGCCGGGCAAGATCATCCACGAGCTCCGGGACGGAGAGATGGTTGACACGGGCGAGGTGCCGTTCAGGCGGTACTACGGTTCCGTGGATTCGACGCCGCTTTTTCTCATCCTCGCCGCTTCGTACTTCGAGGCCACGGCGGACCGGCACCTCATCGAAAGGATTTGGCCGGCCATCGAGTCGGCTCTGAACTGGATTGACCGGTACGGCGATTTGGACGGCGACGGGTTTGTCGAGTACGCGCGACGATCTCCCAAGGGGCTCAACAACCAGGGATGGAAGGACTCTCCTGACAGCGTCTCGCATGCGAACGGCGAACTGGCCAAAGGGCCCATCGCCCTCTGTGAAGCCCAGGGCTATGTGTATCTGGCCAAGGTCCTGTCGGCCAAGCTCTGCCACTGGGTTCAGAAAGGAGACTGGGCTCAGCGTCTCGAGAGTGAAGCGGCGGCGCTCAAGAAGAAATTCGTGGAGCGGTTCTGGTTGCCGGATCAGGACTTTGTCGCCATCGCCCTGGACGGCGAAAAGAAGCCGTGTTCCGTCTTGAGTTCCAACGCAGGCCAGTGTCTTTTCACCGGGATCTTGGATCTGTGTCATGCCGAGAAACTAGGCGAGAAGCTCTTGGGCGAGGCCATGTTCACCGGGTGGGGAATCCGCACGCTCGGCTCGCATGAGGCCAGGTTCAACCCGATGTCGTACCACAATGGATCCGTATGGCCCCACGACAACTCCCTCATCGCCGCCGGATTCGCCCGGTACGGAATGAAGGACGAGGTCCTCAAGATCACCGAGGCGCTCTTTGACGTGTCGGTGAACATCGATCTCTACCGTCTGCCCGAGCTGTTCTGCGGCTTTCCGCGTCGGGAGGGACAGGGACCCACCTTGTACCCCGTGGCCTGCTCGCCTCAGTCCTGGGCGGCGGGCACGGTGTTTCATCTTCTGCGGGCCTGCCTGGGGATGCAGATCGACGGTCTCGAGCGGAGGATCTCGCTCTCGCACCCCGTGTTGCCCCATGCAATCGAGGAGCTCAGGATTCGTCACCTGTCCGTGGCCGATGCGCAGGTGGATCTCATGTTCAAGCGACACGGGTCCGAGGTGAGCGTGTACGTCGAAAACCGGCGAGGCAAGGTGGACATCGCGGTGCTGAAGTGATCAACCCTCGTTGATCTGGCGCAGGATCTGTTCCCAAATTTCTGCGTCGGATCCTGTGAGGTATTCCCGCACGACCTCATGGGTGATCCGATCGCGGATAGCCGGGGGGAGGGCCCCACGCAAAAGTCCTAAAAAGTGGGGTTCCGCTACGAGAGTGAGGTGATCAAAGAGGCCCGTGAGCCACGCCTGGGTGAGGGCCTGCCCGATCTGGAGGGCAAACCTTTTGGCGGAACGTTCGTGGCTATGGCTTCTTCGGTCAAAGGCGTGGCGAAAGGTCCCTTGACCGGCACTTGAGACACCGCGGCCGGGTTTGTCCGCGTCCAGCTCGATTTCCATCATGCGCCCCTCCGGATTGCTCAGGCGCTGGACGAACTGAAAGGGGCTCTTGGCGCCATTGGTATAGACGACCGCATGCGTGCGGTTGGCCAGGACGTACCACCGGTTGTGGGTACTGAGATCGAGATAGTGCGCTGCTGAGATGTGGCCCATCTTATGCCGCCTTCTTGTAGTATTCGTCCGCGCTCTCGCTGTGGATGAGCTTACTGAAGTTACTTTTCTGACCCGTCGAGGTCGTCTCTTGGTAGAGCAGCGCAAGATCGTTTTCGTCGAACTTCTCAAACCATTGCTCCCAGGAGATATGCTCCAAGGTGGGCGAGCTGTTGCCCGGAAAGTCCAGGCGGATGATCCCAACGTCACCCTCGCCTCCGGTGCCGGCGACGCGAACGGGCCGCGCGCCACGTTCCTCCGCCCATCTCTTGATCTGGTCGTGGTCGGTCGTGACGTGGGAGCGAGACCTGGGTTTACCGTAGGGCATGGGTGACCTCCTGGGATAAAGCGTTAAGCGGCTCGACGGTGCTCGCGATGCTCTCTCTCTACGCGCGTCTCGCCGGCGATGGCGCGTCTGGCAAGGACGCTTTCGGACACGACCAGACCGGCCGCGCCGACGAGGAGCACCAGCCCAAGCAGGGTCGAGATCGAACCGATGTACTTGAGGCCTTGGGACCCGGAAACCATCACCTCCAAGGCCCCGCAGAAGAGGGTGACGGTGAAGAGAAGGGCCGCGAGAACCCCAGCCTGGATCGCGCCGCCGATCTGCTGACATCTGCGTTTATGCAGGACAACCGGCCGGACCCCAGTCTCGCGGTGGCTCTCCGACCCCGACGTCCTGTGTTCGTGATGCAGATTTCGATAGTCCCCGTAGGCCGAGGACGAGCGCATCTGGACAAAGATCAGAAAGGCCCAGCTGGCGAAGATGAGACTCGCTGTCGGGCCGACCGTCATCAAGAAGTTCTGAAAGGTGAATTCCATATCTTGAGAAAAGCAAAAGCCGGGCCGGCGCGCTCAGTCTACCGAATGGATCGGGGGACCGTGTCGACATCAAACACCTGGCTCAGCCGGCCGAGGGCAAAGGCCCCCACGGCCAGCCCCAAGTCCCTGAGGCCCACATCCAGGTATTGGGCTCCGATCAAGAGGTTGACGATGATGCCGAGCAACCAAGCCGAGACGATGTAGGCAAACACCCTGGGCCTCATGGCCACGCCGATGCCGGCGATGATTTCGACGAGGCCGACGATGAGCATAAAAACGTGACCGCGTCCCCCCAAGAGGTCATTGATCTGGGGTGCGAGGTATTGATCCCAGTTGACCAAGAGGTGAAAAAACTTATCGAGACCGGCGATGATCGGTACGACGGCAAATCCCATGTGGAGCAGGTCGTAGGCCTGTCTGACGTGGCGCGACCGCATGACATTGGCGGTCGTGACGGTCTCTTCATGGCGGTGGATATAGGGTTCGCTGCGTAGATTTCTAGCGGGCTCAGCCATAAGCTCCTCCCCTGGGCGGATTCCAGGAGCGGGGGAAGAGAGCAAGACGCGTGCCCCTCGGAGGCGGTATCTTGGCCCCGTGGGCCAGCAAGTCCCGCGGGGCGGGCGATTGGTCTCGCACCCCGGGGCAAGCCGTCTCGGCCCCGTGACTTAATGGGACGGGGCGTGGAACGCCGGTTGCAGCTAGAGTGTCCCTATGGAGCCATCACTACTACGGACGTTCTTGCCCTTTGCCGCGATCGCGGCGTTCATAGCCTGGCGGTTTCTCAAGTTTCGCGCGGCCAGAAAGGCGCTGCCCGCGGCCCTAGGCGGGGGAGGGGTGATCGTCGATGTGAGGAGCCGGGCGGAGTTCGCAGGCGGATCGGCCAAAGGGAGCATCAATATCCCATTGGATGAACTCGGCAAGGGTTCCGACCGGCTGGATCGTCACAAGCCCGTGATCCTTTGTTGCGCATCCGGCAGTC
>DATJFU010000131.1:0-7206 GCA_035495495.1 Bdellovibrionota bacterium | reverse complement strand
GGTCGACGTGCGAGCGCGTGCGCTCGGGCGCCTCGATCACCCTGGGCAAGCCGATCGCCAACACGGTGGCCTACGTGATCGACGCCTCGGGTAACTGCGCGCCTCCGGGACTCGCCGGAGAGCTCTTTATCGGCGGGCACGGCGTCGCCCTCGGTTACGCGGGCCGCGCCGACTTGACGGAGGAGCGTTTTGTCGAACTCAAGGCAATCCCCAAGGGCGAACGCCCGTTCGTGAGCCCGGACTCCCGCGTTTACCGCACGGGCGACCGCGCCCGTTGGCGCCTCGACGGCCGCCTCGAGTTCTTGGGCCGCGCCGACCAGCAGGTCAAAGTGCGGGGCTACCGCATCGAACTGGGCGAGATCGAAGCCGCCCTGGCCAAGCATTCCAGCGTGAAGCAGGCCCTCGCCACGGTCATCCAGTTGGGCGACGGCGACGCCCGTCTCGCGGCCTATGTGGTCTGCGCCGAGCCGGGCGACCTCGAGCCGGTCGAGCTCAAGAAGCACCTGCGCAAGCTCCTACCTGAGTACATGGTTCCCGGGCACCTCGTCGAAATCGAGAAGATCCCCCTCACTCTCAACGGCAAAGTAGATCGCAAGCAGCTGCCAGCTCCGGACGACCTCGTGGGCCAGGCCCATGACGATCGCGTGCCTCCGACGACGGTCAACGAGTCGGGGCTCTCGCGCCTCTGGGCCGACGCCCTGGGCGTCACCCAGGATCGCATCAGCATCCGTGCGAACTTCTTTGATCTGGGCGGCCACTCACTGCTCTCGATCCAGGTGATCTCGCGGCTCGAGAGCCTCACGGGCTACCGCCTGAGCCCCAGGGTGGTCTTGCTCAACACACTCGAGCAGATCGCGGCCATTCTTGACGGCGAAGGCGTGACCATTCCGGATCCTTCCGCGCAGGCGCTCCCCCAAGGGCTGCCGACCGCGAACGAAAAAGGAAAGGGCGGCTGGCTTAACCGGCTCCGCATCAGGTAATAAGCCGCCGTGAACCCCTTTCTCTTTGGACCGGAGTCCGAGCGCCTCTTTGGCCTCTACCTGCCTCCCAAGGCGGGCGCTGAAAAGCGCATGGGCATCGTGCTCTGCCCCCCCATCCACCAGGAATTTCTGCGCTCGCGCTGGTCCCTGCGCCAGGTCTCGACCCAGCTGACCCGCGCCGGTCTCCACGTCCTGCGTTTTGATTGGTACGGCTTCGGGGACTCGGGCGGCGAG
Source organism: Bdellovibrionota bacterium (assembly GCA_035495495.1). Lineage (GTDB taxonomy): Bacteria > Bdellovibrionota > UBA1018 > UBA1018 > JADZFF01 > JADZFF01. Next base: position 5,992 of record DATJFU010000131.1, on the reverse strand, counting down.
CCGACGGACGGCACCCCCGAACGCTGGATCGAAGACATCCGTCTCGCGTGCAAGGAGCTCAAGGAGATCTCGGGCGTCTCGACGATTTCGTTGGTGGGGATGCGCTCGGGCGCGACCCTGGCCGCGCACGCCGCGGCCTCGGGCCTCGAGATCAAGGATCTGGTCCTCCTGGATCCGGTGGTCTCGGGCAGCGATTACCTAGAGGGTCTCCGCGGCCTGCACCGCCGGCGCTGGGAGGCCTTTCCGTATCCGAGGACGTCGATCCGCGAAGAGCAGAGAGAGGAGATCCTGGGCTTCATGTACAACCGGGCTCAGGTCCAAGCCATCGGCGGCCTGGACCTGCCCGCCACCCCCCCCGCCGTCACAGGGGGCATCCACTGGATCCGCACGCAGTCGGCCGCTCCTGTCGCACCGCCGTCCGGTTGGATCGAGCGGGTGAGACTTTCGGACCTCCAGGACGCCGCCGGCTGGGACCGGCTCGAGTCCATCCAGGAGGCGCTCGTCGCCGGTCAGATTCCACCGGCGGTCCTCAACGCCCTGGGGGTCAAAGCCGTATGAGCGCCGCCATCCTCAAGGGAGCCAACGAAAAACCCGTTATCTTTGGCGCCGAAAAACACCTCATCGGCATGGTGGGCGAGCCGGAAGCTGCCACCCTGCGGCCCAAGGCGCCCGTGGTGATCCTGCTCAACGCGGGTCTTCTCCACCGTGCCGGCCCCTACCGCATGACCGTGTTTCTTGCCCGCCGGCTGAACGCCGCGGGCTACCGCACGCTTCGCTTCGACCTATCCGGCATCGGCGACAGCGAGATGCGCAAGGGCAAGCTCGACGACTGGCAACGCGCCAAGATCGACATCCGAGAGGCGATGGACCTCATGGCCAAACGGACGGGCGCCGAGCGCTTCGTGCTCTGGGGCTTCTGTTCGGGCGCGGATTACTCGCACCCGCAGGCCCTGACCGACTCGCGCATTGTGGGCGCCGTCATGATGGACGCCTACGGCTGGCGCACCTTGAGCTACTGGATCTGGTCCTTCTTTGGCCGCATCTTCAACTCCCGCAAGCTCCGCAACTTTCTCGCTCGCGGGCTCCGCAAGCTGATCCCCAAAGCGGCCGAGGAGCCGGTCAAGGGCGAGAGCTACGTTCGCGAGTTTCCGCCCAAGGAACGCGTGCAGTCCGAGCTGCAGTTCTTGATCAAGCGCGGGATGAGCTTTCTGTTTCTCTACACTAGCGGCGTGCCGGAGTACTTCAACCACGCCGGGCAGTTCTGGGGAATGATGCCCAAGCTCAAGCAGGACAAGACCCTGCAGGTCGACTACTACGGCCGCACGGATCACACCTACTCGCTCCACGAAGACCGCGAGCGTCTCCTGGAACGGATCACGAACTGGATGGTCGATCGCTTCCCGGCCTAACGGCCGCGATGAAACGTATTGAAGCGGGGCGCGAGACCCGAGGCCGTGGCCAGCCGCTGTTCCACCAGCGCGTCGGCCGCCTGGTACGTCGGGATGCCCTGACGGTCGCTGATCTGAAACACCTGGGCGACGTTGTTGTAGATGCCCGAGCAGATGCGGTACGCGCGCTCCGGCGAATACCCCTCGAGCTCCACGTAAACGTTCATCAGGCCGCCGGCGTTGATCACGTAGTCCGGGGCGTAGGCGATTCCGCGGCGCTCGATCTCGACCCCGTGGCGCTCGGTGGCCAGCTGGTTGTTGGCGGCGCCGGCCACGATCTGGCACTTGAGCTGGGGCAGGGTTTGATCGTTGATGATCGCTCCGAGGGCGCAGGGGGCGAACACGTCGCACTGAACGCCGTAAATCTCATCGGGGTTCACGATGCCGTCGATCTTGAGCTCGCGCTCGGCGCGCTGGCAGGCGGCAAAGTCGATGTCGGAGACGATGACCTTGGCGCCCTCTTTCTTGAGGAGGTCCGAAAGGTGCCAGCCGACGTGGCCGACGCCCTGGACGGCGACCGTGAGGCCGCGCAGATCATCGCGCTTCATCTTGTGCTTCACCGAGGCCTTGATGCCCTGGAGGGTGCCGAAAGCGGTCAGGGGCGAGGGATCGCCGCCGCCGCCCTTGGACTCGTCCACGCCGGTGACGTGCGCGGTTTCTTCAGAAACAAATTCCATGTCCTTGACGGAGGTGCCGACGTCCTCGGCCGTGATGTAGCGGCCGCCGAGGGAATTCACGCACTTTCCAAAGGCGCGAAAGAGAGCTTCGGTCTTGTCGGTCTTGGGGTTGCCGATGATGACGGCCTTGCCGCCGCCCAGGCGCAGGCCAGCGGCCGCGGCCTTGTAGGTCATGCCGCGGGAGAGCCGCAGCACGTCCTCGAGGGCCTCGTCTTCGGAGGCGTAGTTCCACATGCGGGTGCCGCCGAGGGCGGGGCCGAGGGCCGTGTTGTGGATGGCGATGATGGCTTTGAGGCCGGTGCCAGGATCATGAAAGAAGGAGACTTGTTCGTGACCGTCTTTTTGAACGCGCTCGAAGTATTTCATTGGCTGATTCCCTCCATTTTTACGTCTCCGGCGGTCGTTCAACCGCCGGCCTTCCAAAACGCCGCCCATTCCCGTAGGCGTGATAGCGCATTGCACTATCCTATCTTCTGACCAAGATAATCAACTGCCGACAATTCAGACAATTATTATGTAAGATGGGAGTTCATTAAGAATTCTGATGGTCGTTGTCGGCAGTTTCCCCCAAGGATTTCCAGGGGTAAGCTAGAGCGATGGGGCGGGAATTTGGACGGATTGGGCTGATTCTGGCCGCCTGCGCGGGCGCCGTTTTCGGCCTCTCCCGCTGCGGGGACGGCATCTCGGACCGGGAACCGTCCCGTTTGCCCAATCGACTTTACGTCGTCGGGCCCTGGTCCACCTGGGGGACCGCCAACCTCCCCAGAATCGTCCGTCTCCTTCCTTCGGGTGCCTTGGATACGGCGTTTCCGGGAATCCAATCCATGATCGGATCCATCTTCAGCGCCGCGGCGGCTCCGGATCACAGCGGAATCTACGTCGTGGGGAGCTTTACCCAGATCGTGGACGCGGAGGGCACCACCACAAGTGCAAATGGACTCGCGAAGATCCGAAACAATGGGACCGTCGACACCGGGTTCGTCGGCAGCGGCATGGGGCTCACGGGAGGCGGCCAGGGTTTTGCGGTGGTCGCCACGGATCAGCACGTCTACGTGGGCGGATCCTTTTCGCAGTACCAGGATCCGGTCCACGGAGTCACGTCTATCCTCGGCCTCGTCCGTGTCGGAGCATCCGATGGCGTGCTCGATACCTCATTCACGACGGGCGGTGATGGTCTGAGCCAGAGCGGCGGAGATGAGGCCATCCACGCGCTCGCACTGGACGGCGACTTTCTCTATGCGGGTTATCAAGCGACCGACAACACACCGGACACCTTCACGATCCAAGGCGTTTCTTCTGCGGCGGCGGTGAACAAGATCTTTCGGATCAACGTGGCGAACTCCACTTACAGCTCCCTCCTTCAGCCCGGGGTGAATGGGGACGTCGCTTCGCTGATCGTCAGTGACGGCCGGCTTGTGGTCGCCGGCGAGTTCTCCCTCTGCCAGGTGCAGGCACGAGTTCGGATCTGCAGTATCTCCACCACCAGCGGAGCCGCCGACCCGTCGTTTTTGCCCGGGGCAGGGCCAGCAGCAACGGTGGAATCCATCGTCTCCACCGCCGCGGGCATCGTGGTCGGGGGTATATTCTCGGATTACCGAGGAAACGCCGCCTTCGCGCAGATTGTCCGGCTGGATCCCGCGTCGGCTGATCCAGACGCCGGCTTCGCGAATACGGCGGGTCCGGTGGGAGGAAACGTTTTTTCGGTTGCCTCATTTGACGGAGCCATCTGGGCAGGAGGCGCATTTTCGGGATGGGCGGATTCGGGAGCCGTCACCCACTCGGTTCCGAACTTCATGAAGCTTTCGGATGATGGGGGCCCGGATACGGAGTACCTCACGCTGGCCAAGAGCCCGGATCTGCCCCCCGGACCCATGGTGCCGGCCTACGTCGCCCCCTAGGGTTCCCAGTACAGGATGGCCGAGAGGCCAAAGAGGACTTGATTGAGCGTGGCCTTGGGGCTGCCGCCGCCGTCCCAGGTGGCGTGTCGAAAAGAGACCGAAGGTCCCATGAGGACGTCGGACCCCAGAGCAAAGAGGCCGCCCGCGTATCCCCAGATCTCAAAGGGCTGGGTGTTGCGGTAGCCGAGCCCGAAAAACGTCTCGCCCTGGACGTAGACGCTCACCGAGGGGTTGCCCCCCGAGTCCGTCCAGCTCCGCGTGATCCCGGGCCGGAGCGCCAGGGTCGAGCGGCTGCCGAGAAACCCAAAGAGGTAGCGGGCCCTGAGCTCGGCGACCCAACCTTCGCTGAGCTTGTATCTGGGAGTGAGGTCCGCGCTGAGTAACGTCTCGCCCCGGCTCAAGGGGCCCCACCAATCGATCTTTCCGCCGGCGGCGGGATCGGATTCGCCCTCGTGGAGCGCGCCGAATTCCCGCCAGACCGCGGCGCCCGCCTTCAAGGCCCACTGATCCGAGTGCCAGAGCGTCCCGACGGCTCCCAGCTTGAGGGTGATGTCGTAATGGTCGGCCCACTCGCCTTTATAGTCCCCCTCGACCACGGCCTTCCAGTTTCCGGAACCAATAAAGGCCCGGAATTCGCCCATCCCGGAGAGGATCGTGGCGCTATCAGAAGTGACCACCGCGAGAGCAGGCCGCAGCGCGGACACCGCCAGAACGGCGAGAAACGCCAGGACCGCCGAAGTCCTAGTTAACATCGCGGGTCAGGGGGTCGCTGTACGCGGACTTCCAATCCGGCTGGTTCTTGAGATCCGCGGGCTTGGCCTTGGCGTCCATGTTCCAGTTCAGCTTCTTGGTCCACGGATACGATTTGGGCGGCGTCGGCTTTTCGCCCTTGGGCAACATCACGCCTTCGCCGGCCTTGACCGGCATGGCGGTACCGCCGTTGGGGGTCAGGTCCACGAGGCCCTCGCCCACGCACATCCAGAGGTCCTTGTCGCCCTTGGGACCCGTGCTCCAGGCCGTGTAGAACTTCGTTCCACGCACGCCCATGGTGGCCGTGCGGGTCTTGAGCTTAAAGGCCACGCGGCCGTTCTGGTGCGCGACCTGGGCAAAGGCACCGCCCTTGCCGAGGATGGCCTCTGGCGTCCCGCCGTCATGACCCACGGTCAGCTCGGAGCCGGCGTCCATCTTGAGCTTCACGGCCCCGCCGTCGGTCTCGACGATGGCCAGGGCATCGGCCCCGGTCGTGACCTTCTCGCCGTCCTTGACCGTGTCACCTTCGTGCGCGGTCTTGCCCGCGTAGGTCACCGCTCCAAAGACGTGAGTCAACTTTCCGTCGGCCAGGACCGTGCCCGGAACGAGAAGAAGAACCGCCAGCCACCCGCACACCCAATTGGATTTGGACATGAGGTGATTGTGCGCCCGTCAGGGCGCTCTGTCGAGTCAGTCCGGGAGACCGGAGTCCCCCGTCTCATACCCGGGGACTCCGTTCGAGTGGTGCGCCGCTTCCTCAGCCTTTTGCACGAGTGCGGTGGAACCCGCTTCCCATTCCGCCCTCGAGGCTCCGCGGTCCGCAAAGGAGTGGCCGTACATCCCGAAGCCAAACAGGCCCACCGACGAACCGGTGAGTTCGACCCGGAGACGCTCGGCCTCGGACCAAGGCCCGAGGAGGGTCGAGAGGTCCCGCACCTTGCCCACGATCCGGCGCGCTTGCATGCGCTCGGCCGCGGTGAAGTGGGACCAGCCGTCGAGTCTCCTGAGGCCGTAGATCAAGACAAACCAAGTACGGTCGTCGAGGGATGCGTGGTTGAGGGCCAGGCGGTCCAGATAGCTCTCGCTCAGATCGAGAACCTTTCTATGAGCGCCCGCCACCGTGGTCTGCCGCGACACGCAGAGGTACATCGCATTTCGAACCTTCTCGTCAGGGTCCTGGTTTGAGGACTCCACGGACTGCAGGCACAGGTTCTGGAGG
>DATJFU010000130.1:0-3242 GCA_035495495.1 Bdellovibrionota bacterium | reverse complement strand
ACCGGGCCAGGTCCTTCTTGAGGGGGGCATCGAGCCCATTGAAGGGCTCATCGAGCAGAATCGCGCCGGGATTCCACACCAGGGCCCGCACCAGGGCCACCCGGCGGCGCTCCCCCCCGGACAGGACCCCGACTCGGTCGCGGGCACGGTCGGCCAGGCCCACCCGACCCAACCACTCAAGCGCCAGGCCTTTCCGCTCGATCGCCCCGACCCCCTGAAGACGGAGCCCCATGGAAGCGTTGTCGAGCACATTGAGGTGGGGCAGGAGCGTATCCTCCTGGAACACGAGCCCCATCCGCCGGCGCTCGGGCGCCCGGTCCGTGATGTCGACGCCGTCGAGGATCACGCGGCCCGCCTCTGGGCGGCGCAGTCCCGCCAGCCAGCGCAGGACCGTGGTCTTGCCGGAGCCGCTCGGGCCCGTGATCGCCAGTCGCTCGCCCGGCGCGACTTCAAAGGTCACCGCCACCCGTCTGGGACCCACGGTCCCGGCCAGGCCCTCGGCCCACAAGCCTTTTGGAGGGAGGCTTTTCAGATCCATGCCGCCCCCGATGCCAGAGCCGCGCAGGCCAGGGCCAAAATCGCCGCGAGGTCCCGCGCCTCGCCGATCCGGTGCTGGGCGGACCATCGCATCACCAGGAGCGGCACGTTAACCAGTTTCTCTGAGTAAAAGAGCGAGATCGCCGAGACCTCTCCCAGCGCCAGCGCCACGAGGATCCCGAACAGGCCGAGCACGGGGGCCCGCCAGCGCGGCCACTCGGAGATCCACCAGGCCCGAAACGCTCCGGCCCCGAGCGTGCGCAGTGCCGCGTACCTGGCTTCGGCAAAGCCGCCCCTGAGTGCTTGCAAGGATCTGTAAGCGAGGGGGACGAGCAGCGCCGCCTCGAGAACGATGATGGCGGGGGCACTCCCCTCAAACGGGTCGACCCAGCGGCCGTAGGCCATCCAAAGCCCGAGTCCCAAAACCATGACCGAGATCCCCGCGGGGATCGTGAGCGCGAGGCTCAACACGGGGCCCGCGTCCGCCGCGACCGCGAGGCCCGCGACAGCCAGGGCGCAGGCGCCGGCACCCAGGGACAGCTCGGCTGAGACACCCAGCGCGGCGCGCAGCTGGGGCCAGAGGGTGGAATCCGAGAAAATAGAAACCCCGCCCCAGATCCGGGGGAGCAGTCCCGCGAGGGGAGAAAGCAAGAGCAGCGCGCCGGCCAGCGCGATCCAGCGCTCCCAAGCCGCCGCGGTCTGGCGCCCCGTTGCCGCCCCGGCCTCGCGAGCGAGTAAGCGCCCCCCCGAAACCCAGCGCGACGCCAGGATCCAGGGCACGCCGCCGAGAATCATCTGCCAGATCCCGCTCGCCGCAGCGGCCGGAAGACTCTGCCCCCCCGCCGAGCGCAGGGTCTGGGCCAGAGTCACCTCGAGGGTTTCGACCGGCGGGCCGCCGCCCAAAAGGACCACGAGGCCGTATCCCATCACGCAGTATCCAAAGCTCTGCAGGGCGGCTCCGGTCCACGCTCCACGTACGGCGGGCCAGGTGGACCAAACAAAGCGTGCCCAGGGCTCGGCGCCCAAGGTCGCCAAGACGTCGTGCTGAATGACCGGCACCTGCTCGCGCGCGCGCGCCACGGCGAGCGCCACCCAGGGCACGTTGTAAGCGGCCAGCGCGAGGACCACCGTCGGCGCGCCGAAGGGGACACCGAGCGCGAGCCACCCCACACCCGCCGCCGCCGTGGGGAGTACGAAGGGAACCGCGAGGAGAGCCTTGATCCACGGCGTGGCCACTCGGCCCGCCAAGATCCCCAGGGGCAGGCCGAGGGCGAGCGCTAACGCGGTCGCGAGCCCCGCCATCATCACCGTCTCACGCACGACCGCGAGCACGTCGGGGGCAAAGAGGGCCGCGAGGACCTGCGTGGCGAACCCGGCTTCGCCGGTGCCACGGAACAAAGCCACGAACGGCACCGCCACGGCGGCCAGCCAGAATATCAGGACGGGTATCCGGAGAAACCTCACCGCTCGACCGCCTGTCGCCAGGAGCGCAAGAGCGCGTCCACGGGCATGGGCGCATCTGGCACGGCGTGGCCCGGCTCGCCCTTGGGTGTGAGGGTCTTGAAACCCACCACCTTTCTGAACGAGGGCGGGATCGGAATCCCCTCCCGCGCGGGAAACATCCAGTTGGTGGCCGGAATTTTTTCTTGGGCCTCGCCCGAGATCAAGAATTCCACCAGGCGCCGGGCCAGATCCCGCCGCGCCTCAGGCAGATCCTTGAGGATCACCGCGCCCTCGACCTGAATCGGGTGCCCCTCCTCGAAGCGCAGCGCCTGGTAGCGCCCCGCCGTGTCGCCGTGGAGTTCGTGATAGGCCTGGCTCGTCGTGTAGCTCCACACGAGCGGCGCCTTGCCGTCCGTAAAGAGCCCGTAGGCGGCATCCCATCCCGCGGGCATCGCGAGCCACTGGCCCGCAAGTTCGCGCCAGAACGCGATCGCGCCCCGGTCGCCCCAGAGGTCGCGAGTGTGAAGCAGGAGCGCGAGGCCCGGAGAGGAGGTGCGCGGATCCTCAAGAATGAACCGGTGGTGGAATTCAGGCTTGGCGAGATCCTTGAGGCTTGCCGGGGCCTTGAGCCGGAGCTTGGCCAGCGCCTGCGTGTCGGCCATGAAGGCGAAGACACCGTAGTCAAACGGCACGAGCCCCGGCTCGGCGCCCAGGTCCTGCCTGAGAAGCTCGAAGCCGTACGGCTTCCACCCCGAGCCGTCGGCCAGGGGTTTCACCTCGGCCCAAAGATCTTGATCCACGCCGACGAGGACATCCATCGAGCGATGCCCACGCTTGGCATCGAGTGATGCACGCGCCACCATCTGGCCGGCATCGCCGGAAGGGAGGATCTTGAGGCGGCATCCGCACCGCTTCTCGAATGCCGGAAAAACGGCGGCACCCCACCCGCCCGGCGCTGAAAGGGTGTCGTAGACTCCGACGGTGAGCGTGACTAGGGCGGCAGCGGTTGCGAACACGATCACTCCTTACGCCAGCATGACCTGGGTCAAGTTCGCGGGTCGTCCGATCGCCTCGGACCTCTCAGCCGTCGCTACGGCTCCCCGGTGTGGTTCTATTGCGTCGGCGGCTCGGGCTCGTGGTCGGGGCCGTCCGCGGGCAACCGGCCCTCGCCCTTGCGGGGCTTGAGGAGGCGCAGGTTGCTCGAGGTGCGGTCGTCGGCGGCCTCGGTCTCGAACTGCCAGAGAATTTCACAATTCTGGAGG
>DATJFU010000129.1:0-2806 GCA_035495495.1 Bdellovibrionota bacterium | reverse complement strand
AAATGCCAAAAAACTCCTAGCTCCTCCCCGCGGGCCACGCTATGCCCAAGTGAGGGGAGTGACTCCGATGGTGAAAACTTCGTTTTGGGCGTTGGCCTGTCTTTGCCTCGTGTCCGCTCGCGTGGATGCATCCGCCGAATCACTGAGCGAGGCGTTGTCGATCGCGGCCGCGGGCCTCATGGGCAACGGGATCGCGGTGACTGATCCGAGCTACGGTGACGGCGAGCGCTATCTCCTGGTGGCCGGACCCAATCAGTTCAAGTCCCTCTGGGCGCGTGACTTCTCGATGGCGACGGCGGGAGCGCTCTCGATCGGAATGGAGCGTGAGGTCCATGATTCGCTCGATTCGCTGTTTTCGTTTCAGCGCGGGGACGGCCTCATGCCTCGCATGGTCGACAACCGGGGCATCGACAGCCGCGTGATCCTCGGTCTCGCGGGCTTTCATGTGCCCCTCAAGGCGCCGGTCAAAGGTTGGTTCAAGACCGAGAACGGCGTGATCGCCATCGACAGCAACCTGGTCGTGCCGTGGGCCGCGAGCGAATACATCCTCAAGACCATGGACCTGGATTTTGCCCGCAAGTGGTACCACTCCGCGCAGCGTTCGCTCCAGTTTCTGACCGACGGCGGGTTCATGGTCAACGGGCTCGTCGGAAACCAGCCGCCATTCTCGGACTGGGAAGACAGCGTGAGGCGCGGCGGACGCGTGGCCATGACCAACGTCTATTATGTGCTGGCCCTGAGGGGCATGGCCGCATGGGCCGCGCTCGTGGGCGAGGCCGGCGACGCGCTCGACTACGTGCTCCTCGCGGATTCCACCAACCGTAAGTTCAGGGATTACTTCTGGCGCGACGACCTGGGGATGCTCTCGAACTTCGAGGGCGACGACCGCCTCACGGCGGACGCCAACCTCATGGCCGTGGCCCACCACCTGCTCTCCCGCGAGGACTCCCTCGCGGTGATGGCGGCCCTCCGCAACAGCCCCCTCTGGAGGCCGATGCCGGGCAGGCCCACGTGGCCGGACTATCCGCGGTCGTACAAGAGCTTCAACGTGAAGCTCTCGGGGATCGCGTCCTACCACGACTCCATGACCTGGCTCTGGATCACGGCCCTGGCCGCCGACGCCGAGCGCGCCGTGGGCGACTGCGAGGCATACCACGCCATCTTGGAGAGCCTGGCCGACCTGGTGGTTAAATACGGGGCGGTCCACGAGGTCTATGACCTGAAACCCGCGGGCCTGGTCCCCGTAAAGCGCCTCCTTTACCGGGCCGAGCGCCCCTTTACCTGGAGTTCGGCCATGTTCATCGAGGCGGCCCAGGGCGGCTGCCCCCAGACCGAGCGGTAAAGGGTAAGTTGACGCATTGAGTCAAGATTGATATGAGGGCGCCCATGAAGCCCCTCTTTCATCTTCTTTTAGGCGTCTTGGCGGTCACCGTTTCTAGCTCGGCCATGGCCAGCGGCAAGAAGCCGCCCAAGTACCCAGAGGTGGTTCAGATCTTCTCGTCCGTGTCGTTTGATGGCCGCTCGCCCTGGCCCGGCCGCTGCACGGGCACCGTCATCGCCCCCCGGTTCATCCTGACCGCCTCCCACTGCGTGAGGCACTTCAACCACGAAAAATTCAACGGCCAGGTGGTCTGGTACACCGACATGCAGAACCACACGGTGCCGGATCAGACGGCCCGCCCCGACCAGGTCTACATCCAGGTCGCCGGTGGGATTGGCGGCCACAAGCTGCATCCGACGGTCGTGCACGTTTCAGATGCGGCGGTGCCGGTGAACCGGCCCGATCTCTCGCTGGATTACGTCGAGCAGGACCTCGCGATCCTGGAGTTCGGCCAGGACCTGCCCTATGCCCCGCGCGCCATCTCCGACGAGGACGCGGTCGTGGGCCTGCCCGTCGTGATGCTCGGCTACGGCCGGCACGGCGGGGGCGAGATCAGCCCCTCGAGCTACCAGGGCCACAATACGGTGGACCAGGTGGAACTCGACATGGTCGTGACTGACGGAGCCGCTGCCGCCTGCGACGACCCCGCGGCCCACGTCAACGATTGGTCCATCTGCCCCGGCGATTCGGGCGGTCCGCTGCTCAACGTCCACAACGGCAAGATCATGGGCGTGGCGTCGGCCTCGGGTGTAACCCCGGCCGGGCGCGCGCACTCGATCTACATCGACGTGACTGAGGGCCCCGGAGCCGATTTCGTCCATCAGGTCACGGGCCTGTCCGGCTTCTAACCGCAGCCTCACTGGCCCAACGGGGTCCCCTGCGGTATGACCCCCTCGAATGGGGGTCCAAATGGGGTTCAGGCTTTCGCTGATTCTGGCTGCCGTGTGCGCAATGGCTTCTCCGGCCTGGGCGGCCGAAACCGCGTCCAAGATCCGCCATGTCGTGGTGGTGATCCAAGAGAACCACTCCTTTGACAGCTACTTTGGCCGCTACTGCCGGGCCAAGACGGGTTCCAACCCGGCCTGCAAGACGGGCCCCGAGTGCTGCGAGGCGGGCCCGGACCACGATCCGGGCACGGGCATCGCGCCGACCCTCCTCAGCGACGAGCAGAACGCGGGCTACGATCCCAACCACTCGCAGGGGTGCGAGCTGGTCGAGATCGACGGCGGCAAGATGGACCGCTTCGTGAACAACCCGGAATGCGGCAACCCCTCCAACTTCGCTTATGCGGACGCGACGAGCGCGGCGGGGTACTGGGCCATGGCCCGGGACGGCGCGCTCGCGGACCGTTACTTTCAACCCATCGCTGGCGCGAGCTCGTCCAACAACATGTATTTTGCGCGCGCTCAATACGTGTTCACGGAC
>DATJFU010000128.1:0-2780 GCA_035495495.1 Bdellovibrionota bacterium | reverse complement strand
TGGCCACCCGGTGGGAGCGCGCCGGGCGCGCCGGCGAGCCCGTCGACGTGGCGGCCGACATGATGCGCCTCACTCTCGAGGTGGTGGCCGCGTGCCTGTTTGGGGCGGGCATCGGCGAGGAGGACTCGCGGCTGGTGGGTCTGCGCCTGACCGAGGCGGTCGAGGCCATCTTCAAGCAAACCTTTGGGCCGCCGTTTCTGGCCAAGCTCCCCACCCCCAGCCACCGTCGCTTGGCCCGAGCGGTCCGTGACCTCGACCGCGTGGTCGTGGGTCTGATTCAGGCGCGCCGGGCCCAGCTCGAGGCGGGTGCCGAGGTCCGCCACGACCTGCTCGACACCCTCATCAGCGCGACGGATCCGGACACCGGCAGGGGGCTCTCCGAGACCCAGCTCCGGGACGAGGCCATGACGCTGTTTCTGGCTGGACACGAGACCACCGCGAGCCATCTGGCTTGGACGTTTCATCTCCTGGGCACGCGGCCGGAGGAGCAGGAGAAGCTCGGTTCGGAGGCGAGGGGAGTCATCGGAGAGAAGGCCGTGGCGATGGAGGATCTCGCGCGGCTCGAGTTCTGTCGGCGGGTCCTCGACGAGTCCCTGCGCCTTTATCCGCCGGCGTGGTGGATCTCACGCACGCCCCAGGTGGACGACGAGGTGGCGGGGTTCGGGATCAAGAAGGGCTCCGTGGTCGTCATGAGTCCCTACGTGGTGCATCGGCATCCGGCGTTCTGGGACGATCCCGAGCGCTTTGACCCGGACCGGTTTCTTCCGCAGCGGGTGCAGGCGCGCCCCAAGCTGGCGTATGTCCCGTTCGGCGCGGGGCCGCGGTTCTGCATCGGCAACGTCTTTGCGCAGGTCGAGTCGCAGATCGTGCTGTCGACGCTCATGTCCCGCTTCAGGGTCGAACCGGTCGAGGGCAACGTGGTCCGCCGCTCGCCGCAGGTCACCCTCAGGCCGTCGGGGGGGCCGGTGATGCGGATTACTCTTCGCTAGGCGGCTTGCCGCTCGCCTTGGAACGTTCGATGTCGATCTGGATGGCCTCGAGAAGCTGCTGCGCCGACTGGCGCGAGGGATCGAGCTTGACCACCTCTTGCAGCTCTTCCATGGCCTTGTAGAGGATGTTTTTCTTCTGGTACAGGCGCGCCAGGTTGAACCGGATGTCGATGGGGTTCTCGACGTACTGCAGGGCCACCTGCATGAGGCTCAAGGCCTTGCCCAGTTCGCCGACGGCCTCGTAGGCGTGGCTCAGCTTGAGGTAGTGTTTGACCGCGTACGGGTTGATCGCGACGGCCTTTTGGTAGATGGGGATCGCGTTCGCCGGCGAGCCCGACTTCATCTGCAGGTCGCCCATGCCCTCAAAGCCGTCCGAGTACTTGGGATCCAGTTTGAGCGCCTTCTCAAACGACGTCCGTGCCGCCTTGAAGTGGCCGCGATCCAGGTTCTGAAACCCCTCCTCGCCGTACTGCTGGACGATCTTGGAGTTGCGCTTGGTGAAGATGGCCGAGTCGATGCGTTCTTTGAGGACGTCGCCGGTAAAAGGCTTGAGGAGGTACGAATCCACGGACGACTGCCCGGCCCGGGTGACCTTGAGGGTCTCCATCGAGTTCTGACTCGTGATGATGAGAAACGGGATGTCCTTGAGGGACGTGCGGTTCTTGCACGCCACCAGGAGTTCCACCCCGGTCATCTTGGGCATCTCCCAGTCCGCGATGATGAGGCCGAGCTCGGCGGGGTGATCGGCCATGAACGTAAACGCGTCCTCGCCGTTCTCGAAGGTCCGGATCTTCTTGAAGCCGAAATTCTTGAGGTACTCGACGACGACGGCGCGCGCCTCGGGATCGTCGTCTGTGACCACCACGGTCTTCTGCGGTCCGTGCGCCGAGAGCTGGAGGACGGTATCGAGTTTTTCTTGGAGAGTGTTGAGCCGAAACGGTTTGACGATGTAGGCGTCGACCATGCCCTCGGCCGCCATCATGACCTTGTCGGTCTCCTGGGACTTGGGGCTCGTGATGATGACAAAGGGCAGGTGCTGCAGACGGGCCTGGCTTCGCACCTGCTGCAAGAGGCTGTGGCCGTCCATGAGCGGCATGTCCCAGTCCGAGATGATGAGCTCGATGGTGGGGTCTTTTTGCAGCGTGCGCAGCGCGTCCGCGCCGTTTTCGCAGACGGTGATCTTCTGGTAGCCCATGTGACGTAGAAAATCCTCGGTCACTTTGCGGACCTGGTCGTCGTCGTCGACCAGAAGCACGTGCATCTCGCTTCGGGGCCGCGCCTCGAATGGCTGCTCGTCGGTCATGGCTTAGTCGCGGCGGGCAACCACAGGGTAAACGTCGCGCCCCGGCCGGGCTGGGACTGGACCGTGAGTGTGCCGCCGTGCTCCTCCGCGATGCCTCGGGAGATCGATAGGCCGAGGCCGCTGCCCTTCTCGCCTTTGGTAGAAAACGCGTATTCAAAGATGCGATCCATGATCTCGGCCGGGATTCCGGGCCCGGTATCCTGGATTCGGCACGCGGTGCCCTTCTTGCCTTCGGGGCCGGCCGCGGCCTCCACCGTCACCATGAGCTTGCCCCCCTGGGGCATGGCATGGAGGGCGTTGATGAACAGGTTCAAAAAGATTTGCCCGAGGGCCGAAGGGTCGGCCATGACCTCGGGGGCTTCTCTAAAATCCTTCACCACCGTCACCGAACCCTTGTTCAGGTCGTGGTGCATGAGGGTGAGAGCGTCCTCGGCGCAGGCGGCGAGGGCTAGGGACCTCTGGGTCATCTGGGGCCGCGCAAACGACTG
>DATJFU010000127.1:0-3034 GCA_035495495.1 Bdellovibrionota bacterium | reverse complement strand
CTCGCTGCCGCGGACGTCCGGCGCTTCTCGGACGGCGAAGTCTTTGTAGAGATCAAAGAAAACGTCCGCGGGCGGGACACCTACATCATCCAGCCCTGCTGCCCTCCGGTGAACGACAACCTGATGGAGCTCCTGGTGATGATCGACGCGCTTAAGCGCGCGAGCGCCAAGGAAATCAACGCCGTCATCCCCTACTACGGTTATGCCCGGCAGGACCGCAAGGTCGCGCCCCGCACGCCCATCAGCGCGCGTCTCGTCGCCGACTTGATCCACGCCGCGGGCGCCACGCGGGTGATCTCGATGGACCTGCACGCGGGTCAGATCCAAGGCTTCTTTGACATCCCCTTCGACAACCTGTTCGGGATGCCGTTGTTTCTGGACCATTTCAAGAACGAGTTCAAAGACCAGAACCAGAACCTGGTGATGGTCAGCCCGGACGCGGGCGGCGTGGAGCGAACCCGCGCCTACGCCAAGCGCATGGACGCCTCGGTCGCCATGATCGACAAGCGGCGTGAGCGCGCCAACGAAGCCAAGGCCATGAACATCATCGGCGACGTCAAGGGCAAGACCGCCATTCTGATCGACGACATGATCGACACCGCCGGCACCCTGACCGAAGCGGCGAACGCCGTCCTCTCCCACGGCGCCGTTGCGGTTTACGCCTGCGCCACGCACGGCGTGCTCTCGGGCCCGGCCATCGACCGCATCACCAAGTCCCAGATCAAAAAGGTGTACATCACCGACACGATTCCGCTCAGCCCCGCGGCCCAGGCCTGCGACAAGATCGTTCAACTCTCGTCGGCGGACATCATCGCGCAGGCGATCCACCGTATCCACAACTACGACAGCCTGAGCAACCTGTTCGTATGAAGCTGATTGTGGGGCTCGGTAACCCCGGGCCCAGATACGAGACGACTCGCCACAACGTGGGCTGGCTGGCGCTTGACCGTATGATCGACGACTTCAAGGCCGAGGGGCCCCAGAAGAAGTACGACGGCGAGATCTGGCGCGCCTCCGTCGACGGCGAGCAAGTCCTGCTCGTCAAACCCCAGACCTTCATGAACCTCAGCGGCCGCTGCGTGGGCCCCCTGGTCCAGTTTCACAAGTGCGCGCCCGAGGACATCCTCGTGCTCCACGACGAGGTGGACCTGCCCTTTGGCGCGCTCCGGATCAAAACGGGTGGTGGGACCGGCGGCCATAACGGCCTCAAGAGCCTCGACGCCTCTTTGGGCGCCGACAAGAACGGCTACCATCGCATCCGCATCGGAGTCGGCAAGCCCGGCCTCCTGCCCACGGGAGCCAAAGGCATGGACACGGCGGACTGGGTGCTTCAGATGTTCAGCGACGATGAGCTCGAGGAACTCGACAAGCGCCTGGACGACATCACGGCGGCGGCCCGCCTCGTGCTCAAGGGCCGCATGGGCGAGGCCATGAACCGTTACAACCAAAAGCCTAAGGGATCCGCGGCGGACGCGGACAAGGATTAGAAGGTCCGCTCGGCGGACCGGGAGATAGACATGGGTTTTAAATGCGGCATCGTGGGCCTGCCCAACGTCGGCAAGAGCACCATCTTCAACGCGCTCACGTCGGCCAAGGCCGAAGCGGCCAACTATCCGTTCTGCACGATCGAGCCCAACACCGGTATCGTGCGGGTACCGGACCCGCGCCTGAGCGAGATCTCTAAGTACATCAAGCCCAAGACGATCATCCCCACCACGATGACCTTTGTGGACATCGCGGGGCTGGTGGCCGGCGCGTCCAAGGGCGAGGGCCTGGGCAACCAGTTTCTCGGCCACATTCGCGAGACCGACGCCATCGCCCACATCGTGCGCTGCTTTGACGATCCCAACGTGATCCACGTGGCCGGCAAGGTCGATCCCCTCTCGGACATCGAGGTCATCGACACCGAACTCATCCTCGCGGACCTCGAGAGCGTGTCCAAGCGCTTTTCGACGATCGAGAAAGCGGCTCGGGTCCCCGGAAACAAAGAGGCCGCCGCGCAGTACGGCGTGCTGGCGCCGGTCAAGAAAGCCCTTGAGGCCGGCACTCCGGTGCGCGCGCTGGGGCTCGACGAAGACCAGCTCAAGATTCTCTACTCCTTTCACCTCATCACGCAAAAGAAGGTCATGTACGTCTGCAACGTGCACGAGGACGACGCGGCCAACGCCGACGCCAACCCGATGGTGCAGAAAGTAAAAGCCCACGCGGCCAAAGAAGGCGCGCCGGTCGTCACCATCTGCGGAAAGATCGAGTCCGAGCTGGTCGAACTCGCGGGTGAAGAGCGCGAGGCGTTTCTCAAGGACATGGGCATGCCCGAGCCAGGCCTGAACCGGGTCATCCGCGCCGGCTACGACCTCCTCGGTCTCCAGACCTATTTCACCGCGGGCGAAAAAGAAGTCCGCGCCTGGACCTTTCATAAGGGGTGGAAGGCGCCGGCTTGTGCCGGGGTCATCCACACCGATTTCGAGAAGGGCTTCATCAAGGCCGAGGTCTACGGCTACGACGACCTCATGAAACACAAGTCCGAGCAAGCCATCCGCGACGCCGGCGCCCTCCGTTTGGAGGGCAAGGAGTACGTGGTGCGTGACGGCGACGTCATGCACTTCCGCTTCGCGGTATGACCGCCGGGGGACGAGGCCGCCAGAGCAAGAAAACAGATGCCCTGATCGAGGGCGCGGCGCCCGCCCTTCTAGTCCTCACCCTCTTTCTCGCGCGGTTTCAGCTCATGCGGCAGGCCGGCCTGGGGCTCTCCCAGGCGTGGCACTTGGGCCTCGTCTACGGTCTGATCCAGGATACCGCCCTCTGTCTTCTCGCCTGGGCTCTGGCCTCCGCCCTCGGACACCTGCCCGGCCTGCGGTTCCGCGTGGTGTGGATCCCGTTGTCCGTCTTTATCTGGCTCGCCACGACGGCCAACGTTTTCTACCACGAGTACTTTGGCTCGAGGCTCGAGGCCTGGGTTCTCCGCTACCACCTGCACGACCTCACCGACATCTCCGGCTCCGCGGGGGCCATGGGCTTCAGTCCATGGCCCGCG
>DATJFU010000126.1:0-9709 GCA_035495495.1 Bdellovibrionota bacterium | reverse complement strand
GTCATCCATCGCTTTCAACAAGGAGACTCGTGTATGAAGCGTTTATCTATTCTTTCGGTTGCGGCGACGGTCGCCGCACTCGCGTTGATCCCCAGCACCCAAGCCAAGGCCGGCTTCATGGTTGAGCCGGGCGTGGGTTGGAACTTCTTCAACAGTGAAAGCTCCAGTGGAGCCAAGTCGTCGGCCAACGGGTTTGGCGCCGATCTCCGTGCCGGGTTCACGTTCAGCCATTTCGCGATCGGTGCCTCCGGCAACTTCAGCCTTCTGACCAGTTCGTCGGCTACGGCCGGGACCCCCGCCTCCCAGTGGCTCAACATCGGTGCGTTTGCCCAGTTCACCTTTCCCGCGTTTCCGCTGACCCTGCGCGCGGTGTACAACTTTGTCGACGACCTGGGCGTGACCGTCCCGCCCTTGCCCAAGGCCGGCGCCAAGGGCTACGGCATCCGTTTCGGCCTGGGCTACAAGATCGTGCCGAAACTGGCCCTGAACGTGGACTACGTCATCAACAAGTTCACTGACGGGTACCTCGGGTCCACGACCACGCCGATTCCTTCGGCGTCCCAGGACAAGAGCGACAATGACCTTCTGATCACTCTCTCCGTGCCGCTCGGCATGTAAGTCTGACGATCTGAATTCGAGAAAGCCCCAGGCTCACGCCTGGGGCTTTTTCATATCCGCCCCCCCAGGAGAAACCCATGAGGCAGAAACTCTTCAAAGCCATCCTCGCCGTCGCGGTGCTCGGCCTTCCAGGCGTGGCCCAAGCCCACGTGGGCTTTTTGGTCGAGCCGTCCGTGGGCTGGCACATCGGCCACGCCGACAATACGGGGAGCACGGCGGACATGGACTTCAGGGGCCTGGGCTTTGACCTCAAGGCCGCGCTCGTCTCCGGAAACTTTGAGATCGGTGCGCTCGGCGGGTACGGACTCATGCACGACAACGACGACCCCCTTTCGGCCCCGGCGGACCAGTGGCTCAACGTGGGGGCTTTCGCGGGCTATTACTTCCACCCCCTGCGTATCAGTCTCCGGGCGGGGTACGACTTTGTGAGCAACCAGACCTTTGGGGGCGGATCCGGAAACGGCAACCGGGGCAACGGCTTTCGGTTCGGACTCCTGGGCCACGTCGCCCGGCACATCGCCTTGAGCGCCGAATACCTCATGACGACCGTGACGGCCTCGACCCAGGGGCCTGTGAAATCGTATTATCCAAAGACCAGCCAGCCCAAGGAGAACTCGTTTCTCGTCTCCCTTTCCGTGCCCTTCCAGGGCTGACGTGCTAAAGCGGGGCCATGGCAAACATGCCCCATCGGGTGGTGATCCTTCAGCATCCGCGTGAAAAGAAAGAACCCCTGGCGACCGCCCCCCTTCTCACCGAGGTGCTGGGCGCGGAGCGGGTTCTCGTGCGCCCGGGCCTGTCGTGGCCCAACCTCGCCAAGGCTCTGGGGATCTCGGCGGAACCGGGGCAGCCGGGCCCGGACGCGAGGCGCTGGGCGGTGCTTTATCTGGGGGCCCGAGCGGCCGGCAAGACCCTGCCCCGTCCGGCCGAGGGCACGGTGGCGGCCTACTGGGTTTCGGCCAAGAACGAGTTCGTTCCACCCACGCCCGAGGAGCTCAAGTCCCTCACGGGGCTCATGGTGATCGACGGGACCTGGGCCCAGGCCAAGACCCTGTGGTGGCGCAACCCCTGGCTGCTCAAACTGCGCCGCCTCGTGATCATCCCCGGCCCCGGCAAGACCTCGACCTACAGCCGCGTGAGGCGTGAGCCGAGGCGCGAGGCCATGTCGACCTTGGAGAGCGTGGCCATGGCCCTGACCGCCATGGGCGAGTCGCCCGCGACGGAGACCGCGCTTCTCAGCAGGCTCGAAAAGCTCATTCAAGAAAATCCCGCGCCGGCGAGCGGCGGCTCGGGCTCGGGCCACCGGCGTCACCGGCGTCGGCGGGGACCCAAGGGACCGCGGAGGCCACCGGAGAAATCCAGTTGAGACCCCTGGCAGCCGCGGCCGCGAGCATCGTGCTTGCGGGGGCCGTCACCTCGCTTGCCCAATGCGGGAGTGGAATCGATAGCCAGCCCCCTCACCCCCTCACCGCCACCCTCTGGGTAGTGGGCGCCTCGGGGCACATGCAGGTCTCGCGGGACAGCGGCGAGACCTGGTTGACGGCGGATCTTGGCACGGCCTCCAATCTCACGTCGATCTCCGCACTGAATTCCACACACGCCATCACGGGCGGCCAGAACAGCTTTGTCGCACACACTGAAGATGGAGCGATCTGGACTGAAGCCTCGGTCGAGCCCTCGCCCTCGGCTCTCCTCAACGTGATGTTGCTGGGAGCCGGAGGGGTGGGTTACGCCCTCACCGCCACCAACCGGTGCAGCGCCACCGCCGACGGGGGCGCCACCTGGACCGCGACGGCGGCCATCCCCGTGGCCAACGTTCCGCAGGCCGCCGCCTTCGGCGTCGATACGGCCCATCTGTTCGTGGGCAGTTTCGACGGCTCGGGTGACACCGACGTGGGCATGAGCACCTCCGGCTGCAGCGCCTTCTCGGGTACCGCCCTGGCCGGGACCGGATCGGGTACGGTCTCGGGTATTGCAGGCTTTGGAACAAGCGCGTGGTTGATCATGTCCCAACGCGCAAACCCGCCGACGACGGACCTGATCTTCACGACGACCAACAGCGGAACGAGCTGGACGCCCCAGACCAGCCCCTTGGGCACGGCCCAGCTCTTTTCGATCAGCGCGCGGAACATGAGCACCGCTTGGATCTCCGAGGGGACCGGCCGCATCATCAAGACATCGAACGGCGGGACGAACTGGTCGACGGTGACCGTGAGCCCGAGCACCGCGATCCTCAAGGTGGTCTTTGTCAGCGACCTTCTGGGGTTCGCGCTCGACGTCGCCGAGCACGTGTTTCGGAGCGTCGACGGCGGGGCGACTTGGAAACGGGTGCAGACCTTTTCGATCGGTTCCACCGACCTCGCGGCCGTCCCGAACTGAGTCAGACGACGAGCCGGTCGATGTGCAGCAGCGGGTTGGGGCGCTCCTGCATGTAGCGGTTGACCTCCATAATGCGGTCAAACACTCCGAGCCTCGGATCGAGAAAAACGGTCATGGGTGCTCCCGAAAGCCGCACCTGAGTCGGCACATCGGCGACACGCGCGGCCATCGCGAGGGCCATCGCCAGCCCCATGCCCTGGTCAAAGAGCTCGGGTGACCAGGTGGAGGATGAAATCACGCGCATGCCCATTCAGACGATTTTAACACAACGCGTAAACCCTTGGCCTCCGAGGGTTTTTTGAGCTAAGACTCCGGCATGTCCACTTGGGTCATCATCAGCTGGGTCGCCGTCGCGCTCCTCACCGGGGTCAACATCTTTGCCTTTTTGCAGCTCAAGAAGGCCAGCGAGGAGATGCTCAAGGCCGCGTTTCCGGGCGCTCGCGACGTGAACGACGCCCTCTCCAAGATGCAGGACATGATGAAAAACGCCCAGCGGGGCCGTCCGCATCCCATGCTCGCCCGGTCCATGGGCAAGAAAGTCGGCGCCAAGGCCGCGGGGCAAGAAGCGCAGCTGCAGGCGGCGCTCACCATGCTCCAAAACATGCAGAAGAAAAAGTAGAGGCCGGGTAAGCCCTACAGCCGGGCTTACGGCCATTGGGGAGGGACAGGAGCCTTCCTGTCTAGTCCATGCTCCCCGGGTTCGGCAGCCGGTAGATGAAGATCACCGCCAAAGCACTCCGAGCAGAGCGCCCGCGGGACGAGCTTTCCTGAAACGCCCGCTTCATTGCCCTCGGGCCTGAAGATCGGCGTAAGGATCCACCCACTGATCACCCGGCGCAGTTCGGCCACGTCCTTCACGGGCGGGTCCGGCGGCAGGGTCACGCCCAGCTGCCACTTGCCGCCCACCTTGGCGCCGAGGATCCGGCCCGCCTCGACGTTGAGCCGGGTGGCAAAGCACTCATTGACCCGTTCCTCGCCCCAGCCCGCGTGCTTGCGCGGCACCTCGGCGGCGTAGAAGACCTCGCGCGGAACGGGCAGGCTCCCCCACTCCTTGGCGAGGCAGTCGGGGGGCGGAGGAGACGCGACCGGGGTGGAATCCGACGCCGGCTTCTCTTCTTTGGGCGGCTCAGCCGCGGGCTGGTCGCCCACCCACTCGTCCGGTGGCAGGAGCTTCAGTTCCGGCACGGCCCCCCGCTCGAGCGCGTATCGCACGTGGAGGGGTCCGGGCAGGGACTTGAGACATTCCATCATGGGCTCGAGGCGGGCGTCGGGGAGGAGCTCCTCCAAGGTCCGGCAGTCGAGCCTCGAATCCGGAAAATCCGGCTGGCTCACGTAATCGGGCCCTCCCGGCCCCATGGCCGGGTCGGCGCCGGGGCCCGAGGGCCGGCGCACCCGGATCACGCTCGGGATCAAGGCTTCGAGGGAAACCGCCTTGGGTTCGTCGAACTTGCCCGACGTGGATGAGCACCCAGCCAGAGGAACCAGGGCGGCGAACGAGAAGAGAAGGACCGCTCCCCTCAAGGATCGACTCCCACCGATGCGGCCTGGCGGGCTTTGGACGCCGCCCATGCGGCGACAAAGCGGCTGGCCACGGGTTTGCCCAAGTTCTTGGCCATCCGCCATGAGACCGCCGCGAGGCGATCGAGGTCGATGCCCGTCTTGATGCCCATGCCGTCGAGCATGTACACGAGATCCTCGGTCGCGAGGTTGCCTGTAGCCCCCGGAGCGTACGGGCAGCCGCCCAGGCCCCCCGCCGAGCTATCCAGCGTCGTCACCCCGAGATCGATGGCCCGGATCGCGTTGGCGAGGGCGGTGCCGCGGGTATCGTGAAAATGCCCGGCCAAGCGCGGCGCGCCCTTCTTGCCCACGGACTTGAGGAGCGGTTTGAAGATCGCGTCGACTCCGCCCGGTGTCGCGACACCGATCGTGTCGCCCACGGAGACCTGCTCCAGGTCCCAGTCCAAGAGTTTTTCGATGACCCGCAGAGCCTTGGAAGGCGCGACCTTGCCCTCGTAGGGGCAGCCGAACACGGTCGAGACGTATCCACGGATCTTGAGGCGGGCCTTGCGCGCGCGGGGGATGAGCCGCGCATAGACCGCGAGCGACTCCTTGACCGTCATGCCGATATTGTGGGTGGCGAAGCCGTCCGTCGCCGCCGTGAAGATCGCGATGTTGCGGGCGCCCGCCTCGATCGCGCGATCGAGACCCTTCTCGTTGGGCACGAGCGCCCAGGCGCGGGTCTTGCCAAGCCGCAGCCGTCCGGACCGGACGGCTGCATAGACCCCGTCGGTGTCGGCCATCTGTGGAACACGATCGGCCCGCACAAAAGCTCCGAGCTCGATGTCGCGCACGCCACATTCCACCAGGTCGTTCACGAACTGGATCTTGGCGTCGAGCGAAACGGGCGTGGATTCGTTTTGAAGTCCGTCGCGGGGCCCGACCTCGAACACCTGGATCTTGCCCATCGCTACTCCAGATCCAAGAAGCGATCGCCCGGCTGGAGCTGCTGGCCCTCTTTGACCCGCAGGGCTTTGATCTTGCCGGCGGCGGGGGCTTTGACCGAAAACTCCATCTTCATGGCCTCGACGAGCACCAGCGGCTCGCCCTCGGCGACCTGCTGACCCTCTTTGACCAGGATCTTGCGGACCTTGCCCGGAAACTGCGCGACCAAGTCGGCATCGCTGGAGGCCCCGGCCCCGCCCCTGCGGGGAGCGACCCACTCGCCCGAGAGCGACAGTCCCGGGAGCTGGGCCCAGAACTGCGAACGCCTCTCGGCGTACGCGACGCGCACCCGTTTGCCAGTGGATTTTTGGGTACCGACGATCCAGCCGCCGGGACGGAGTTCCCACGTCCAGTCGCCCGAAGGCGCCGGCATCTCGCTCGCCTTGCCCGACATGCGCGCGGACTCAGCCACGGAGGTCCCCTTTGACCGTGCTCCAGGGTGAGACCGGTCCCGCGGCCTTGCCGGCGGCCGCCGCGCCCCTGCGACCGAGCCCCGAGGCCCTCAGCCCCGAAATCCAAAGCGCCTCGGCCGAATCCTTGGCCAGCTCCGGGGCGCCGAATCCGAGGCTGGTCTCGAGCCAGCGCGTGTGGACGTCGCCCTTGCGAACGGCCGGCTCGTCACAGAGCGCGCGGAGGTAACGTTGGTTGGTGCCGACGCCCAAAATGACGGTCTCGTCGAGGGCGTACTTGAGCCGTTCGATGGCGGCGTCCCGCGTGGGAGCCCAGACGGCGATCTTGGCGAGCATGGGATCAAAAAGCGTCGTGACCTCTTGTCCTTCTTCGATCCCGCTGTCGATTCGGATCCCGGGCCCCGTGGGCCAGATCAGGCGCTCGACGCGGCCTGGAGTCGGCATGAACCCCTGGGCGGGATCCTCGGCATAAATCCTGACCTCGATGCTGTGACCCATGGGCGCGGCCGGCTGCGCGAGCTTGAAGCCGGAATCCATGGCGAGCGAAAGCTGAGCGTGGACGAGATCCACCCCCGTCACCCACTCGGTCACCGGGTGCTCGACCTGGAGCCGCGTGTTCATCTCCAAAAAGTAGTGGCGCTTGCCGTCCTCGACCAGAAACTCGAGCGTGCCGGCGCTGCGGTACTTCACGGCTCGCGTGAGCTTGAGCGCGGAGTCGTAGAGTCCTTTGAGAACCGTGTCGCTCAGGCCGTGGGCCGGTGCTTCTTCCCAAACCTTCTGGTGGCGGCGCTGAAGCGTGCAGTCGCGCGCAAAGAGGTGCACTCCTCCGCCCTGCCCGTCGCCGAACACCTGCACCTCGATGTGCCGAGCCTGGTCCAGCAGGCGCTCGAGAAAAAGCGTGCCGTCACCGAACGCGGCGAGCGCCTCGGCGCGCGCGCTCTCGGCCGCAGACGTGAGCTCGTCGGCCTTGTTCACCCGGCGCATGCCCTTGCCGCCACCGCCGGCCGACGCCTTGAGGAGGAGTGGAAATCCCACCTTCTTGGCCGCGGCGCCGAGATCGCCGCCGTCGGGCACCTTGGCCCAGGGCAGCGTCGGCACGCCGCTCTTCTCGGCGAGTTCTTTGGACGCGATCTTCTCGCCCAATGCTTCCATGGTCTCGGCGCGGGGCCCGACAAACGTCATGCCCGCGGCTTCGACCGCGCGGGCAAAGACGGGACGCTCCGAGAGAAATCCGTATCCCGGGTGGACCAGGGTGGCGCCCGTGCGGCTCGCGGCTTCGACCACGGCCTTTGAATCCAGATATGAG
Source organism: Bdellovibrionota bacterium (assembly GCA_035495495.1). Lineage (GTDB taxonomy): Bacteria > Bdellovibrionota > UBA1018 > UBA1018 > JADZFF01 > JADZFF01. The sequence goes on along the minus strand of DATJFU010000126.1, from coordinate 2,497 downwards.
GGGACTGAAGCCAACTCGGGCGCGAGGGTCACGTGCCGGGCCTGCTCGTCGCCGGGGGCGACGATGCCCACGGGGACGATGCCCATCTCACGGGCCGCCTGAAACACGCGGCAGGCGATCTCGGACCGGTTGGCGACCAGGACTTTGTGGGAACCGCGGGCCTTGGCCATGTTGGTCTCAGCCCTTGAGCCAGGAGGGTTTGCGCTTCTCCAAGAAGGCCTTTACGCCCTCTTGCCCTTCTTCGGAGACGCGGATGTCGGCGAGCATCTTGGCGACGTACTCGAGGCAGTCCGGCTGCTTCATGCGCCGCTCGGGCCATGAGAGGTCGAGCACAAGCTTCTTGGCCGTGGCCAGGGCGCCCGGGCCGCATTGGACGATGTTCTCGATCACGCGCTTACCCGCGGCTTCGAGCTCCGCGGGCGAGGCCACCACCTCGTGCACGAGGCCGATCTCCTTGGCGCGCGCGGCGGGTACCCGGTCGGCGCTCAGAAACAGGGCGCGGGCGTGCGACGCGCCGATCTTGGCCACCACGAAGGGGCCGATGCAGGCGGGCACGATCCCTAGGCGCACCTCGGAGAGGCTGAAAAGCGTCTCGCTCGACGCGATGACGATGTCACAAACACTGACGAGGCCCACGGCGCCGCCGATGGCCGCCCCATGCACCAGGCCCACGAGGGGCTTGGGGAACGCGTTGACGCGGTCAAACATCTTGGCGAGCGTGCGGGTGTCCCGGAGGTTCTCGTCGTAAGAAAACCCCACCGCCTTTTTCATCCAGTTCAGGTCACCGCCGGCGCAGAAGACGGGGCCGTTGCCCTTCAGGACCACGGCGCGGACCGCGGGGTCCAGGGCGTCCTTGCCAAATACGGCGTCCAACTCGTCGATCACGACGTCGTTGAACGCGTTACGCACGTCGGGCCGGTTCAAGGCCACCGTGAGAACGGGGCCCGTGCGGGTCACCTGGAGGGTCTGGTAGCTCGCCATAGATCCCTATTACCACTTGGGTTATGCCCAGGGTATGCCCATCCTGCGTTCGCACGTTCAGACCGGCTCGGCGGAATTCAAGTCCAACGCTTCGCATCATCACGGGCTCGTCGATGAGCTGAAGGCCAAGCTCGACCGGGCGGCCCAGGGCGGAGGCCTTGATGCCCGCTCGCGACACGAAAGCCGCGGCAAACTCTTTGTCCGCGACCGGGTCAAGAAGCTCCTCGACCCGGACACGCCGTTTCTCGAGCTCTCGCCGCTCGCCGCCAACGGCATGTACGAGGACCAGGCGCCCGGGGCGGGCGTCGTCACCGGCATCGGCGTCGTCCACGGACGCGAGGTCCTCGTGGTGGCCAACGACGCCACGGTCAAAGGTGGAACCTACTTTCCCATGACCGTGAAGAAGCACCTCCGCGCCCAGGAGATCGCCGCCGAAAACCGGCTGCCCTGCGTGTATCTGGTGGATTCGGGCGGCGCGTTTCTGCCCAAGCAGGCCGAGGTGTTTCCCGACCGCGAGCACTTTGGCCGAATTTTCTTCAACCAGGCCAACCTGAGCGGCGCGGGCATCCCGCAGGTCGCGGTGGTCATGGGCTCGTGCACGGCGGGCGGCGCCTACGTTCCCGCCATGAGTGACGAGACCGTCATCGTCAAGAACCAGGGCACGATCTTCTTGGGCGGCCCCCCCTTGGTCAAAGCGGCCACGGGCGAGGAGGTCACGGCCGAGGAGCTCGGCGGCGGCGACGTCCACACCCGCATCAGCGGCGTCGCCGACCATCTGGCCGAGAACGACGAACACGCCCTCGAGACCGCGCGCGAGATCCTGCAGAACCTCAACCGTCCCGCGCCCTGGTCCCTCGAGCGCCAGAGCCCGGAGGATCCGGCGTACGATCCGGCCGAGATCGCGGGCATCTTGCCCACGGATCTCCGCAAGCCTTTTGACATCCGTGAGATCATCGCCCGCCTCGTCGACGGCTCGCGGTTTCACGAGTTCAAGCAGGCCTACGGCACGACGCTGGTCTGCGGGTTTGCCCACATCCACGGTTTTCCGATCGGCATCATCGCCAACAACGGCATTCTCTTCAGCGAAAGCTCGCTCAAGGGCGCCCACTTCGTCGAACTCTGCTGCCAGCGCAAGATCCCGCTCCTGTTCTTGCAGAACATCACGGGCTTCATGGTCGGCAAAAAATACGAGCACGGCGGCATCGCCAAGGACGGGGCCAAGCTCGTGACCGCCGTGTCGTGCGCCCGCGTCCCCAAGTTTACGGTGATCGTGGGTGGAAGTTACGGCGCCGGCAACTACGGCATGTGCGGCCGGGCTTACCAGCCACGCTTTCTCTGGATGTGGCCGGGAGCCCGCATCAGCGTCATGGGCGGCGAGCAGGCGGCCAACGTCCTCTCCCAGGTCAAGGTCGACCAGCTGCAGGCCAAGGGCCAGAAGCTCACCGATTCGGACATCAAGAAGATCCAGGACCCCATCCGCGCGCAGTACGAAGAAGAGGGCAGCCCCTACTTCTCG
>DATJFU010000125.1:0-2901 GCA_035495495.1 Bdellovibrionota bacterium | reverse complement strand
CCGACGCCGACCCGGTCACCTTGCTCCCGCAGTGCAAGCACTGCCGGACTCCCGGATTTTGAAGGAATTGTACAGCCGCGCGAGTCGTAGCCATGCGTATTCATGGACATTGCAGGGGTCGTGCCTATCGTAGGGCCATCTAGCCCCATTAAAGAGCACTCCCGCGCTCTCCGTGGGACGCTTTGGCTCATCGCCGAGCCAAGACCGCTCATTCTATTCGGCGGAATCGTGGGACTCGTCCTCGGTGATGACTTCTTCTTCGGGGGAGTCATGGGGGACCAGCCCGAACTCGCGCTCCTTGCGGTAGAGCGTGCGGCGGTTGATGCCCAGGATCTGCGCCGCCTGGTCCTTCTTACCCCCGGTCTTCTCGAGCACGAGCCGGATGTACCGCTCCTCGAGCTGGGTCACCGTGGGAAAATCCCCCGTGGCCGCTCCAAAGAAGGTCTCGGCGTTTGCGACCTCGGGCGATGGGATGTCCCCGTCATCGATGAGGGTACCGGTGCAGAGGACGACCGCGCGTTCGATCACGTTCTCGAGCTCCCGCACGTTGCCTTCCCACTTGAGGTCCACGAGCTTCGCGATCCCCCGCTTGGTGAAACCCTTGACCTTGGCGTTGTTGGTCGCTGCGTATTTCTTGAGAAAGTGCTCGGCAAGGAGTGGAATGTCGTCCTTGCGGTGGCGAAGCGGCGGAATCACGATGGGGATGACGCTCAGGCGGTAATACAGGTCTTCGCGAAACCGGCCGTCCTTGATGGCCGCCTTGAGATCCTTATGGGTCGCCGCCACGATGCGGACGTTGACGTCGCGCGCGACGTTCTCGCCCACGGCCCGCACCTTGCGTTCCTGAATCACCCGCAGGAGCTTGGACTGGAGCTGCACGTTCATGTCGCCGATCTCGTCCAGAAACAGCGTGCCGCCCTCGGCCTCTTCAAACAAACCGCGCTTGCGCTGAATGGCGCCCGTGAACGAACCCTTGGCGTGACCAAAGAGTTCGGACTCGAGAAGCGTCTCGGGGATCGCCGTGCAGTTGATGGCCACAAAGGGCTTCTGCGCCCGAGGACCGCCGTCGTGGATGGCCCGCGCGACCATCTCCTTGCCCGTACCGCTCTCGCCGGTGATGAGGACGTTGGCCGTGGCCTGGGAGACGCGTCCCACCAGCTCAAACACCGCCTTCATTCCGGCGCTTTTGCCGATCACGTTGCCCATGGACCAGGTGCGCTTGACCTCCTGGCGGAGGGCCGTGTTGTCGCGCTGGAGTTTCCGGTGCTCCAGGGCGCGGTCCACGTTGACGGCCATTTCGACCAGCTTGAAGGGCTTGACCACGTAGTGAAAGGCGCCCCTGCGCATGGCATCGATGGCGGTCTCGATGCTGCCAAACGCCGTGATCAGGATGATCGGGACCTCGGGCCGCAGGCCCTGCAGCTTGGTCGTGAAATCGAGGCCATCGAGCTGGGGCATCTTGATGTCCGAGATGATGACGTCGATGTCGCCCTCGGGCTGCTCGGGGCCCAGCTTGCCACCCGGGCTCAGGGCCGTGACGGCGTCCGAGGCCAGGGAGAAGCACGTCACTTCAAGTCCCTCGTTCCTGAAGTAGTCTTCGAGAAGGGACCGCATTTCGCGGTCGTCGTCGACGATAACGAGCCTGCCCTTAAGATCTTTCATAACCGCTCCCATGAGACAAAATGGCCGATAGTGAGACATCCTATCCCATGAATCGTTGTTTTCATGGGACTTTTTGATCGCAATGACAGAAAGAGCAGGAGACGTGCCAGTTGTCCTGACCCATGGCCTTCGAGTACATTTCGGGAGCGCATGACCCCCACCCAGACCACGGAACTCGAGTCCGCAAACAGGGACCTAGCCAACATCCGGCGGGCCCTCGACAAGTCCGCCATCGTGGCCATCACCGACCGCACGGGCAAGATCATTCACGTCAACGATAAGTTCTGCGAAATCTCCAAGTACCCACGCGAGGAGCTCCTGGGCCAGAACCACCGGATCATCAATTCAGGCTACCACTCGCGCGATTTCTTCGTGGAGATGTGGAAGACGATCGCGGGCGGAAAGATCTGGGAGGGTGAAATCCGCAACCGGGCCAAGGACGGGTCCTATTACTGGGTGAACACCACGATCGTGCCGTTCTTGGATCTGAAGGGGCATCCCGAGCAATACGTCTCGATCCGTTACGAGATCACCCAGCGCAAGGATGCCGAAGAGCAGCTCCGGATTTACGCGGACCGGTTGGAGCGAAGCAACCAGGAGCTGCAGGACTTTGCGTCGATCGCCGCCCACGACCTGCAAGAACCCCTTCGCAAGATCCTCTCGTTCGGCGACCGGCTCATGATCTGCCACAAGGAGCAGCTGACCGATGAGGGGCAGGATTATCTCGGGCGCATGCTGGTCTCCGCGACTCGGATGCGACAGCTCATTGATGACCTGCTCACGTACTCGCGGGTAACGACCAAGGCCAAGCCCTTTGAGCCCGTCGACCTGAACCAAGTGGTGAAGGACGTCCTCTCGGATCTCGAGGTGAGGATCGAGCAGGTCAAGGGCACGGTCGAGGTCGCCGAGCTCCCCAAGGTTCAGGCCGATCCGTCGCAGATGCGCCAGCTCTTTCAGAACCTGATCGCCAACGCCCTCAAGTTCCACCGCAAGGATGAGGCTCCGGTGGTCAAGATCGGCGTCACGCAGGGGTCGGGCAGATGCACCCTCTCCGTGAGTGATAACGGCATCGGTTTTGACGAGAAGTACCTGGACAAGATCTTCACCATTTTTCAGCGCCTGCACGGGCGGGACCAGTATGAGGGCAACGGCGTGGGGCTGGCCGTCTGCCGCAAGATCGCCGAACGCCACGGCGGCGGCATCCGCGCCGAATCCGCCCCCGGCGCGGGCGCGGCATTC
>DATJFU010000124.1:0-3028 GCA_035495495.1 Bdellovibrionota bacterium | reverse complement strand
GCCTTGCCCTTATCCGCGCTGGCGGGCCCGCGCGGCCCCTGCTTCTGTTTGGGCTTGGAGTCATCGCCCATCATGGTCCAAAGAAGCATGAGTCCGACGCCGGCGTAGAGGATCATCTTGCGGCGGTTCTCTTTTCCGAGGGCTCCGGTATCGCCCCCAGAAAATCCTCCGGCGAGCTCCTTGAGTCCGCCAAAGGTCGTGAGCTTCTTGATTCGATCCTTCTGACCCTGAAGCGCTCCCTGGCCCTCGGTAACCTGGGCCAGGGTCCGAGCCGGCGCCTTGAGCATCATGGTGCCGGCTTCAGCGGTCATGAACTCGAGCGTGGTCTCGCCCAAGGTGAACGTGTCCCCCATGCGCAGCTGGGCCGACTTGGTGGTCTTGCCGTTGTGCATGATGCCGTTCACGCTGCCGAGATCCTTTACGGACCAGTCCGCGCCGCTGAGATTGATCTCAGCGTGGAGGCGTGACGCCTTCAGATCCGAAATCACGATGTCGTTGTTTTCTCCCCTGCCCACGGTCGCCTTCTGTCCAGTCACCACGTAGATCGCACCACGGTCGGGCCCCTGCACGACCTTAAAGCGCGCCAGCTCCCCCGCTTGCCGGGGGATATCCGTGTTCTTGAACCGAACCGCGGTACCCATTTCACCTTCTACCTGGCGCCCGGTGCGAAGCCGCTTTCCCGCGCGCCCTTACTTGCCTTGGCTCATCCCTCCGACTTCACCGCCACCAGCAAATACCCTTTCGCATTAGCGCCTCCGAACGCAGACGCCTGCACCCGAAACGCGACGCCAGAAAACTCAAAGTCCTCGGAGACCGTGATCCCGCCTTTGGCCTGGTTGAACATGTCGGTGACCAGCGCCGAGAACGCCTGGTCGCGGGCGGCCGACGTCACGACCTGACCGGCGACGTCAGAAGCGCGGATGCCGGCCACCTCTTCAAAGATCCTGTTGGTGTAGAGGATCTTTCGCTCCTCGTCACAGACCAGGACCCCGAACGGCGCCAACTCGCCCATCATCTTCGCGGGGCCGATAAAGTCCTCGCTCGGATCCGATGAGCCCGCGCCCATCCCGTCGTGCCCGTCCTTTGGAATCCGCTGCATCGCCGAGTTGATGACTTCCCAAAGCTGGTCAAAATCCTCGCCCTTGAACTCGTTGGTGACAGAAGTCATCTCGCCTTTGAGCACCTTGTCCAGGTCCTCGTTCAGAACTTCAAAGCGCTTCAAGGTCAGGCGATAGAGAACCACGAGCAGAAACGCGCCCAACAGGGACATGATGATGAACGAGTGCGAGTACGTGAGAGCGATGCTCCCGATATCAGGCGTCGAAAGCGAAAGATCCAGCGCCACCACGGCCATGCCGACCGTGATGTTCCGTCCGGCCCTGGGGTTCAGGACCTTGAGGGGCTCGACGGCGACGAGGGTATCGTCATCGGCCTTGACGACGATGCCGGTTTCGAGACCTTCGGAGAACCTCTTGGCGGCCTTTCGGGCTACGACGCCGATGTCCCCCGCGCTCAGGTGGCTATTGGCATTGGCCGACGGAGCGATAATGCGGCTGTCGAGGTCGGTGAGAACCGCGATCACGACGCCATTTTCGCGGCTCAGACCACCGATCTCCGCCTTGGACTCCTCCTGCGCCGCGATGACGCCGGAGTTCTTCTCGACGATCTGGCGGGCCATGAAGCGCGCGCGCGACCCGGATTCCTTGACGATCGTCTCCTGGTTCGCCTCGACCAGGGGATACATCGAGATAGCCATCGCCAGCACCACGTAGATCCCAAAAAAGACGACGGTCAGAATCTTCCAGTCCGACTTGAGATTCAGACCGTAAAAGAACGGCATCACCGTCCGTTCAAAGACCCAGAAGACCTTGCCCTTGATGTCCGAGGGCGCGGCGTTTTCGAGGCCGGTCCCGCTTCCGCCCGGTAGAGCATCGGCGGCCGGAGCGGGAGACGCCATCGGTGAGGCCATGGGCGCCTGCATCTGCCGCATCCCCGTCATTCCGGGCATGCCCATCCCGGCCAGCGCGGGCGCCTGTTCAGCCTTGCGGACCGCGGGACGACCGACTTCCATCACGATGTCGCCCACACTGACGCGATCGCCCTCTTTGAGGGGCTTGGCCTTGGTCAAAACACCGTTCACGAAGGTGCCGTTCGACGAGCCGCGGTCGGCGACGGACACCTGTCCATTGAGGACCAGAAAGCTGCAGTGACGCTTGGAGACCTTGGCTGACGGGAGCACAATCACGTTTCCGGTCTGGCGACCGACGGACGTCTCACCCTCGTTCAGCATGTAGCTGGTGCCACGGTTCGGCCCCGAGATGACGGTTACTTTATACATAGCAACTCTCCGGGGTTGAGTCCCGCGGCCGCCGCGGATCCTGCAGGGAGTTCAAGGGCATCATCAGCTCCCCACTGGGCCAAAGGAAGAGGCCGCCACGGGCGCACGCCCGCGCGCACCGAGAGTATGCGGTGGGTAGCATCGCCCCCCGCCCCCTCGGCTCTTAGAAAGAGCACATCGATGGGAAATCTCATGAACCACATGTGCACGCTCCCGCACCGCGGGAAAAACATCCCTTCGCCCCTCGCGAGGCCCCTCCGTCCCATCAGACCCAAAAAGCGCGTAAAAAAGCGCTCTGCTACCACACACTTATCGGCAAGAACGGCCCCCGTTTTGAGCGAACGCACCATGACTTTGCGTTCGCCGTTCTTCAGGGATTCCGATGACATACGCGCCTCCTACTTGCCGCCCAGCATTTCGAGCGCAAAGGGAGCGCCGACCATGAGGAGCACGGCGGGCACCACGAGAAAGATGATGGGAAGAATCAGCTTCTGACCGGCGGCGGCGCCGGCCTTTTCGGCCATCACGAACCGCTCGAGGCGGATCATCTCCGACTGTTGACGCAGAATCTTGCCGATCGAAGCGCCCATTTGCTCGGCTGAGATGAGGATGGCCACGAAGGATCCAATCTCCGGGAGGTCAACCCGCGCGGCCATCTCGCGCAAAGCCTCCTGGCGGGACGAACCGACT
>DATJFU010000123.1:0-5800 GCA_035495495.1 Bdellovibrionota bacterium | reverse complement strand
CGGCCACCTCCTGGATCTCGGCGTTGAGGTCCTGGTACCGCTTGATGTGGGTGCGGCTGGGGGCGCCGATCTGGATGAACACGAACTTGCCGACGAGCTCGGGATGGAGGTCGAGAAGCCTTTCGACACTACGCAGGCGCTCGATGAGGCCTTTGGTGTAGTCGACGCGATCCACGCCCACGCCCACGCGGATGCCGGGCGGAAGGTTGAGCTCGGAGAGAAGCGCCTCGCGCTCTGAGGCAAAGTCCTGCGTGGGCAGATCGTAGCGCGGAGGCCATTCGATGCTGATCGAAAAAGGCTTTACGTAGCAGACATGGCCCTGGATGGTGACTGAGAAGTTTTCGCGGTCCACGCGCGCCTCGAGAAAGCGGTCGACGGTGTCGAGAAAGTTGTTGCAGTGAAACTGGGTGTGGAAGCCGATGAGGTCGGCCCCCAGCATGCCGGTGAGCAGCTCCTTTTTCCACGGACAGATTCCAAATGCCTCGGGGTTGGGCCAGGGAATGTGCCAAAAGAGGCTGAGGGTGGCGTTGGGGCGCTTTGAGCGGATCATCTGGGGCAACAGCGCGAAGTGGTAGTCCTGGATGAGAGCGACGGGGTCGGATTCGCGGTGTTCGTCGAGAAAGGCCCGGGCAAACTTCTCGTTGACCTTGCGGTAGGCGTCGTAGTCCTGGCTGCTGAAGCTCGGCCGGGTGTGGGCGATGTGGCAGAGGGGCCAGAGGCCTTCGTTAGAAAAGCCGTAGTAGTAGCCCTGTTCCTCGGCCTTGGTGAGCCAGACGCGCTTGAGCCCGTACTCGGGGTTACCCGGAGGCACGAGCAGCTTTCCGCTAGGGTCGGCGGTCTCGCGATCGGCTGAGCCGCTGCCGTGAGCGATCCAAAGGCCCGAGCAGGCCCGCACGATGGGCTCGACGGCGGTTACGAGCCCGCTCGCGGGAAGCAGGACCTCAACCTTAGATCCGTTGCGGTTGTGCACGTAGGGCTCCCGGTTGGCGATCACGCAAAGAGGAGTGTCGCCAAAAACCTTCTGCACCTCGGTCCGGAGGCGGGACGGGGTCCACGCCAATCCGGTCTCGGCCTCCTTGACCATGTCCTTGGCATGTCGGAGTTCACGCATGACCCGCGAGAGATCCTGGACCAGAGGCGAAAATCCGGAACGGGTGAGGGACTCGCCCACGCGCTCGTCGTCGCCGACGAGCAGCCCCTTGAAAACGCTCTTGAGGCGGTTGACGGACTCGCTTCGAGTCCACCGGTAGACCGCCAGGGTGAGAAAGAAGAAAAAAACCGAAAGGGCGGAGAGGAGAACGACGACGTAGGTGCGGGTCGTCTTCTGACGGTTGGTCATGTAGCTCGTGTCGTGGATCACGAGGAGGTAGCCGAGAACCTGGTCCTTTCTCTTGACCGGAAAGATCGCACTGTGAACCCGGAGGGCTCCCAGTTCCATGAATGCGCCGCCCTCCTGGCGCGCAGTAAGCCAGGGATCACTGCAGACCAGCTCGGAGGGGAGCGAGTCACTGCGCGTGATCAGCTCTCCGGACGGTCCGCAGAGCGCGGCCCCCAGGAGACGCTCATCCTTGCTGATGCGGTTGAGTAAGCGGTGGATGGCGGGGACTCTCTTGCGGCGGAGATTGTCCACAAGGTAGTCGTGGACGCTCTCGGAGATCAGGAGTGAGCGCCTCGACAAATCGCCCGCCATCCACCGGCTCTCGAGGCTCTCCATCATCTTGAGGGATCCGAAGACCGCCAGCGCGATGACGGGGCAGAGGACCGCCAAGAACCTCAGAGCGACTCGCATGAAGCTAGGAGCCTAGGACATTGATTGCAAAAAACCAATGTGAAATATTTAAAGAGTGGAAAAAACAAAGCGTCAAATTCGGACCGGGGAGCGACTGAGGGGTAACCAGATCAACTGGAACCAGGTGTATTACTTCTCCGAGATCGGCGCGGCTGGATCGATCAAGGACGCCGCTGAGAAGCTCGGCCTTTCGCCGTCGACGCTGAGCCAGCACCTGGCCCAGCTCGAGGACGATCTCGAGGTACGGCTCTTTCATCGCCAGCATCGCCGGCTTCTGCTCACGGAAGAAGGGAGCCGTCTCTTTCTCCAGGCAAAGACCATGTTCGAGGCGGGGCAGCGGTTGATCGATGTGGTGTCGCCGGTACCGCTGGGATGTTACCCGGTTTCGGTGGCCCTGGTGCCCAGCCCATCCATCCATACGGCTAACGCCGTGCTGGGGCAGTACCTGGCCGAGCGGCCGCTGACGAACATGAAGATGCTGCGTGCCGATTACAACGAATTGGAGAGAGGTCTCGCCGAGGCCCGCTTTGACTTTGGATTTTCGGACCGACTCCCCGAGCGCAAGGATCTGGTCACGCATTGCATCTCGCAGTCGCAGATTCGATTCTACGTGGCCGAACGCTGGGAGGGCGAACCCCTCTCGAAACTTCTCAAACGGCTTCCGTTACTGATCTGCAACGCCGAACCCGCCCACCGGAGCCTGGCCGAGCAGGCGCTGATCGACGCGGAAATGGCGCCTTCAGCCGTGGTGAGTTCGGAGTATCCTAGTGCGCTCGTCGACCTGTGCCGGCAGGGCGTGGGAGTGGGATTTTTGAGCGAGGCCTCGGTGCGGAGCCTGGGAAACCAGGGGCTCAGCGCCCTTCGAACGCCGCGGGAGGCGCCGCGCCTGCAGGACAGTCTCTTTGCCCTCTGGACGCGGGAGGCTTCAAACACAGCGGCAGTGTTGCATCTGCGACAAGTTCTCGCGGAAAGCCCCAGTGGGACAGCTTGACTACGCGCTCATCGGAAACTGCCAGAGCTCGGCCCTGATCGACCGGCATGGGTCCGTCGTCTGGGCCTGTCTGCCGCGCTTTGATTCGGAGGCGGTCTTTGCCGCGCTCCTGGATGACGAAAAGGCTGGCTCGTGGAGCGTTCATCCCGCGTCGGGTGATTACAGCGTCCAACAGACCTACCTTCGAAATACCAACGTGCTCAGGACCGAGTTTCGGCTTGAAAACGGCGACGCCTTTGAAGTCCTTGATTTCATGCCGCGGTTTCAGATCCCCGGGGGCTACCACCGGGCGCCGCAGATCATCCGGATCCTGCGCCCGATCAAAGGCAACCCTCGAATCCGCGTGCGGCTGAAACCGCGCTTCAATTTCGGACGCGACGAACCCGAGGTGGGCGTGACGGACTCGGGTCTGGTCTACAGTCGGGACCGGAGTCGGCTGTATCTGAGCACCGATGTGCCGTTGACCTACGTACTGGACGGGACCCCCTTTGAGGTCACCGGCGACAGCTACTTCGTTCTCAGCCACGGCGAAGCGTTTGAGCGCCCGCTGCGGGTCTCGTGCGAGGATTTTTTGCGGCGCACGGTGGGCTATTGGGAGACGTGGGTTCGTCACGCTAGAATTCCGTTCGAATTTCAGGAGGCCGTGATCAGGTCCGCCCTGGCGTTGAAGCTCCACATCTTTGAGGACACGGGGGCGGTGATCGCCGCCACGACCACGTCGATTCCGGAGAGCCCGGACGGAGGCAGAACCTGGGACTACCGGTACTGCTGGCTCAGGGACGCCTACTTTGTGATCAATGTCCTCAATCGACTGGGCCATTTTGAGGAGATGGAAAAGTTCATCCAATTTCTACATAACATCGTTTCGGCGCGACCGGGAGCCGGTCTGCAGCCGGTTTACGGCATTGGTGGCGAGACCGAGCTGACGGAGAGGGAACTGCCGTGGCTCAACGGGTTCGGCGGCATGGGGCCCGTGCGCGTCGGTAACGCCGCATACGCCCACGCGCAGCATGACGTGTACGGCGAAATGGTCCTGGCCATGGCCCCGCTCTTTTTTGACAGCCGCCTCCACCGCATCGACCTCAGGCGCGCGTATGCGGAGGTCAGGGGTCTGGTTGACCAGGCGGTCGCGGCGTTCGAGAAGCCGGATAGCGGAATCTGGGAGTTCAGGACCGAGCAGAAGCATTACGTCTTTTCGAAGCTCATGTGTTGGGCGGCGGTGGACCGCGGAGTCCGAATCGGGGAGCGCATGGGGGAGATGGCCGACGTTCATCGGTGGGCTCAAGCCCGCCAGGGGATGCGATCGCGGATCGAATCCTCGGGATGGAACGAAAAGGCCGGATATTACACCCAAGCTTTCGCGGATACGCACCCGGACGCATCGAACCTGCTCATGGCGGCCCTGAATTTCCATCCAGGGGCCGACGAGAAGTTCACCCGGACGGTGGATGCCTACGAAAAGGTTCTGATGAAGGAGGGATTCTTGTTCCGGTACCGCAACCGAGACGACTTCGGAGTTCCGCGCCATGCCTTCACGATCTGCACGTTCTGGCTGATCGACGCGCTGGCGTCCATGGGACGCGTCGCGGAGGCGAGGAGCGTCTTTGAGAGAGTGCTTCTGCGGACCAATCACGTGGGGCTGCTCTCGGAGGACGTGGATCCCGTGAGCGGTGAGCTCTGGGGCAACTTTCCGCAGGCTTATTCGCATGTGGGGGTCATCAACTCGGCCTTTCGGCTCTCAAAGAGCTGGGACGAGGCATTCTGATGGCGCGGTGGTGGCTCAGGGCCCGGATCTGGTTGCGGCGTTTTTTGAGGGACTGCTTCGACCCGAGGACCCACCTCCCGAAGGACGCCAATGATCGGACTCTTCACTACTACATCTCCGAGGTGGACCGGTGGCGAAAGGGGGGGCGGCTTTGAGCCGGGATCTCTTTTCTCCCGACGGTCTCGAGGCGCTCCGGGCCTACGTCGAGGCAGATACCTTGTACGCCTTTGACTTTGACGGCACGCTGGCCGCCATCACCGAACGTCGTGAAGATGCGAGGCTCGGGGTGGAGGAGCGCTTCTTGTTGGGCGAACTCGCCAGAACCCGCAAAGTCGCGGTGCTCTCCGGCCGGGGCCGCCTCGACCTGATCTCCCGGTTGGACGGGGTCCGGTGCGAAAGCGTGGGCAACCACGGCCTTGAGACCGCCGACGGCGCGCCAGGGGAGGCCCATTGCAGGTCGACCTGCGGACGCTGGATGCGGCAGCTCGAGCGGGAGGCGTTGCCGCCGGGCGTGGAGCTGGAGGATAAGGGGTTCTCGATTTCATTGCATTACCGGGCGGCGAGCGATCCGGAGGCAACGGTTCGGGAGCTTGAAAAGAGGATCCGGAAGCTGGCTCCCGAGGCCCGTTTCGTGGGTGGAAAGCGCGTCTTGAACCTGTTGCCCACGGCACAGGTCAACAAGGGCACCGCCCTTTTGGCCCTCATGGAGCGGGTCCATGCACCCCGCGCCATCTACGTGGGCGACGACGCGACCGACGAGGACGTGTTCACCCTGGGCGAGAGCCGGATCCTGGGGGTCCGGGTGGGAAGGGACGAGCCGACGTGGGCCTCGCTGAGCCTCGGCGCCCAGGAAGAGGTTCGGGCGCTACTGACGCGGATTCTGAGATTCTTGGCCGAACGGGGAGAAAGCCGCTAGGCGACTTCCCTTCAGGCAACTTTCTTGGCCGCTGTGCCCGGTGTCGCCGTCGGCGTGGTGCCGGGGGCGACGTCAGGGGCGGCTCCGGCCATGGCGGTCGCCTGAGCGGGCGCGGCCGCCGCGGTGGCGTTGGCCGTGTCGGTGATGGCCGAGGCGACGACCCTTGAAAGGGCCGTCGTTCCACGGCGGATCATGAGCCAGTACACGCTCTGGTAGCAGAAAAGAACGGCCAGGGCGGCGGCGTAACCCGTGCAGAGCACGCGCAGGTTATTGGTCGAAAACGGCAGGATCATGTTCTTGATGAGGCCAGCGCCGTCGACAAACATCCACGCCCCCATG
>DATJFU010000122.1:0-4484 GCA_035495495.1 Bdellovibrionota bacterium | reverse complement strand
ACCGACGAACTTCTCTCGTCCCTCTCTTGTCTGTTGGCCCTGAACCCTTCTCGACGCGAGGCCCTCGCCCGCCATCTGGACGCCCTCTGTGGAAGCGCGACCGCCAGCTACGAGGCGGGTGCCCTCAAGCGTTGGGTCGAGAGCGACCGAACGCAGGCCCAGGACCGCGCGCTCGCCACGTTTCTAGAAGAGGTGGCCCTCACCTGCCTGGGTCAGGCGCTGCTCCTCAAGTCCTGGGCTGACCGGGGTCTGCGGCCGTGGACCAAGCCGGACCTGGGCCGCCTGAACTGGACCCTGAGCAACAGCCTCAAGCCCTTTGTGCCCCTGAGCCGCGAGGGCTGGCAGCTCACCCGTCCCAACCTCTACTCCTGGTACAATCCGGCGCCGGCCCTCCAAGAAGAGATCTGGGAGACCCTCCGCCGGTGGGATCTGGCCGACTCGGGCGCGTCGCTCCTCACGGGCCTGCTGCGCGCCGGCCGCCGCCACGCTCCGTCCCTGCCCGAGATCCGGGGCTACGATCTGCGTTTCTTCTGCTCCATCTGGGAAAAGCTCTCGCACTTTGGCGCCCGCCCAGAAGCAAGCCCCTCCGCCCTCGCCGAGCGTCACGCGTTCAGCCCCACGCTCCGCGACGGCTCGATGGTCCGCGCGGCCCCACCCGAGTTTCAGTGGCACGGCATGGAGAGCTACCCATTTCAGCTCCTTGTCGCCGAGATGGCCGAGCTCTGGCATGGGCCCAAGATTCCACCCCAATGGGCCACGGGCTCCGGCCTCGAGGCCCATGCGCGCGAGCAGCTGTCCCTGCGCCTCAATAACCCCAAGCCCAACCTCGTCAACCGGATCGCCGAGCGCGAAAACTGCGAGGTCGGCTTTGTCCTCGAGGAGCGCTGCGTGCGCTCCGGCGACCGGGGCTCCGACGCCACGGCCCTCCGCGAGGAACTCGACCGCCTGCCCTATTTCAAGGCTCTGCGCTCGGACCGCTCGAGCCTGGGAACCCTTCAGGCTTGCCTGACCCTCACCAAGCTGCGGCCCGGCGGGCTGCTCTGGTGGGCGCGTGAGGCTCCGCTCACCCGCGACGACGGGATGGAGGGCCTGCGGTTTCTGCTCGATCGCGGCACCCTGCTCTGCGAGTGGGACTTCTCGGGCGCGTCGAGCACGCTGCCGTCGCGGGTCCCGCTCTTTTCAAAGTACCTCTACCTCTTTCGCCGGGAGCCGCGC
This sequence comes from Bdellovibrionota bacterium, assembly GCA_035495495.1. GTDB lineage: Bacteria > Bdellovibrionota > UBA1018 > UBA1018 > JADZFF01 > JADZFF01. Next base: position 3,269 of record DATJFU010000122.1, on the reverse strand, counting down.
ACGGACCTCAGGCGCTCGCATCGCCCCCAGCGTGTCCGGGTCGAGGGTCGAATCCAATCCCACGCGGAGGTTCCGCGTCTGCTCGAAGAAGCGTTGGCGAGTTACCGCTCCTCCCCCACGGTCGAGCTCACCCTGCCCAAGGCCACGTCCCAGGGTCTCGCCGCCTGGCTCGAGCCCGCCGCGGGCACCCAAGCTCCTGCCCCGGCCGCGCCGGCCGTGAACCTCTCGCAGTGGAAAATCCACCACCAGTTCTCGCCCCAGCCCCAGCAAGAATGGGCCGAGCGCTGGCCGGACGCCGCCTCCCAGGACGCGCTTAAGCGCCTCGACGACCTCCGCACCCGGGCCCTCCCCCTGGGCCAGCGGGTCGCCGTGCGCCCCCTGACCGGCAAAGATCACCAGGCCCTCCAGGAGGGCGGGTGGGCTCGCTCGGGCATGACCCGGCAGGCCCTCGTGCTCTCGCCGGACCGCTCGGCGCCCGAAGGCGAGCGCAGACTTTCGGTCCAGACCGCCGACCGCGGGAGCGACAAGGGCGGCTTCTTGCTGATCTGTCCCGAGGCCGCCTGGGTCGGTCCCTTGGGCGCGTACCTCGAGTCCGCGCCGGTCCGCGAATGGCTCGACCACTACTGCGAGCGCCGCCGGGGCCAGTGGGCCTTGAGCGAGGCGACGGTCAAACTGATCCCGATTCCCCAGTCCTTGGCGGACGCCATCGCGGGCGCGCCCTTGCCGCAGGAGTGGACCTCGCGGCTCGAGCAGATTCCCTACCGTCCTCGCGACGTGCAGGGGTCGCTGACCTCCGAACGCTCGGTCGAGGTGCGGGCAGCGGTGTTCACCCGCGCCGCCCGCGCCCTCAATGACCTCCGCACGACCCAGGCGCGGCTCTTTAGCCTGGTCGACGCCCAGGGCGCGATTCGCTGGGCGGAGTTCATGCGGGTTCTGCCGCGGACCGAGAAGGTGGCGTTTCAGCTGCACCCCGCGCTCCGCATGTCCGGCTCCTTGCCTCCCCACCTGCCGGTGCAGGAGATTCAACCCCTCAAGAGGCCCGCGCGCGGAGTGCTCCTTGCCACCGAGGGCGGCCTCAATCTCTGCGTCTCCTGTGAGGACCCCTTCTTAATGGATATGCTCTGGGGCCAGATGGAGGGGCTCAAGCATCCCACCTGGAACGAGCTCACCCGCCTGGTCGAACTCCCCCGCCAGACCGACCTCGCCCAGGCCACGGCCAACGACGTGCTCCGCTCCCACCAGGAGCAGCGCCAGCGCCTCGCAGAACTCCAGGATCTCCTCGCCGAAGCCGCCTCCGCGCTCTGATCGTCCGTTCAACTCTTAGACACCACTCTCTCGCCAGCATCGGTTCTATGGCCTCGCCGGCATTCCACCCCCCTGTGTCATCCTGGCACCACTCCTGCACCCTCTCTCTTTCAGAGAGTAGTGCTGTTCGGGTCGCACGCCAGGAACGGGATGCGGCCCCGCGAAGGAGTAGAGTTCATGCGTTCAAATCGTCGTCTTGCTATTGGCCTGGTCCTGGCTTTGGGCTTCGTGGGTTGGGGCTGCGCCCCCGCCGGTCCGAGCCCGCTGCCGATGGCAGGGAGCACGGTGTTTCCCCAGACCGTCGCCAACCCCAAGGCCGGCAGCCCGTACACCATGCCCTCCGGCGGGACGATCACGCAGCTCAACGCCCAGGACTTTGGCGTTCTTCAGGGCTCGTATCAGGGCTCGCTCTACTACATGTACGACCAGCAGGCCTACACGGTGTCGATCTCGTCGCGTACTTACAACGGCCAGAACTATCCTTTTGTGGAACTTCAGTCCCAAGGCACGCTCGGCAACATCTCGTTCGCCGCGTACATGGAGATCTCCCAGTATCCGACGACGCTCGTGCCGGGCGACACGACCTACATTCTTTCTTCGAGCATCATCCCCGCCAACCTGGTCGAGCACTGGGTGGACTCCGACATCGCGCTCGGTCTCATCCTGAGCGTCAAGACCCTGCCCGGCGGCGGCAAGCAGTTTGATCCGACGCAGTCCGTGATCTACATCATGGATTGCGCTTTTTCTGTGGGCGTCAACTCCTGCAGCACCCAGTACGACTACCAGACCGCAGGATTCTTGAACGACTTCAGAAAGCGCTAGGACCCACCCCAAATCCCACCGGGACCCTCCTTCGGATCTAGGGTCTCGCCCCCACGCCTAAATACGTGAGAGGGAACCGGATTAAACCGGTTCCCTTTTCGCGTTTCCGTTTTCCGAGTTTGGGGGCTATCCTTTTAATCGCCGTGCGTGAAAACCCTTGGCATCAGCCCGCGCCCCACTCCGAGCACGAACAACGTTTCAGAAATCTGATTTCGCTCCACGGGCTCACGGCCTCGTGGCTGAGGGATCTGGATCTCGACGCGGCAGGCACGGCCCACCTGCTCAAACGGGTCGCGGCCCCCGAGGTTCGGTCCCATCTCCGCAAACTCGAGCAGATCACGCGCGGTTCCGCTGGCAATGGCGCCGGCTCGGCGCCGCGCCTGGCGGATCTCATCGACGCCAGCACGCCCGACGAATTTCTGAGGAGCTTTGAGTACGCCGTGTGGGCCCTCCAGGCTTGGACCCTGCGCAACGTCCTGGACCGGACGAGCCCGGGAGAGCTCCCCGCGCTCAGGAGCTTGATCGAACAGAGCTCCTGGAAAGAGGGGCGGTCCGCGAGCGCGCTACGGTGGCCTTCGATGCCGGTCGAGGCCGCGTCGGACGCGCGCGGCTTGCTTGCGGCGTTGCGTGACAGCCCTCTGGCCGGCTATCCCGAGGGCAGGGCCCTCCTCACCCGCCGGTGCACCGCCTCTGGCGCCGACCTCGAGCTCCTGGCCTGCCCGCACGTGAGCCCGTTTCCGGAGGTCAAGGCCGTGCAAGACGACCTCTGCGCCTCCCATGCCGCGTGGATGCGGGGGTTTCTCTACGGACTGAACCCCAGCATGGTGCTCGAGCACCTGCCCAAGCGCCGGGGCGTCGCCCGCTGCGCCGTGAAGTTCGGCTTCCACTCTCACTCTTTGCGTTCGAGTTTTCTGTAGATCGTCCGCGAGTTGATGCCGAGTAGCCGGGCGGTCATCGTCTTGTCGCCCAGGGTGGCCTCAAGCGTCTTGCGGATCAGGAGGTCCTCGACCTCCTTGAGCGGCGTACCCAGGGCCACGGTGACCGACCCGCCCACGGCGGACGCCCGGCTCGACTCCAGGAGCGGCGCCGGCAGGAGATCCGGCCCGATCTCTGGCCTGCCTTCTGGGCCGTCGCACATGATC
>DATJFU010000121.1:0-5653 GCA_035495495.1 Bdellovibrionota bacterium | reverse complement strand
ACGGACGATGCCTCGCTGATCACGCAGCTCAACACCGAGCTGGACCTCGATCTGGCCAAGAGCACGCGGCTCACCCGCGAGTACGCGCGCCACGACCTGGCCCAGATTCCCGGGCTGATTCAGTGGCTCGACGCGTACGTGATCGGGTTCTTCTAGGTCAGGGCGACCAGACGTCGACCACTTCTTTGAGCTCGCCGTTGGGTGAAAAGACGTGGACCGTCGAGCGGCCCGACCTCTTTGCCGTGAGGACCAGGGTACCGCGGTCGAATTCGGCCCCGACGACCTCCGGAGCGCCCACCACCTGCCGGCTGCCGGGCTCGTAGGGACCCCGGAGCACCAGGGGCTTCGGGCCCACCGATAGCGGGATGTAGGCGGCCTTGCTCTCGTTGAAAAGCGAGATCCCCAAGGTGCTCGGCTGCGAGAGAAGGGCTTTTCGTTCAATGTGATCGGGCACGCCGCGCGGGGTGGGGTGCACGTCGACGTCCAGGATCCATTTGAGGCCCCCGTAGTTGTCTCGGATCAGGAGATTGCATCTGCCCGGCGCGATGGGTTTGAGCAGGAGCTGCACGACCCATTTGCCAAAGCGGATCGAGGTCGCGTCCAGCAGGTGGGGGTCTCCAGAAAAGGCGCTCGTCTGGGGCCCGCCGGGGTTGTCCAGGTTGAGGAGCAGGGCCACGCCCTGTTTGAGGTCGAGGTGCCCCCGTGCCGCCTTGCTCTCCGCCGAGAAAACCCGATCCCTTTGCGACTCGGGAACCTGGTCAGGGCGCCCCACCACGTTGAGAAAAAGGTCGCGCACGTGCTTGTGGTCGGGCCCCATGAGGTGCAGCGTCGCGACTCCGGGGCGCAGGGGATAGAGCTGAAACTCGATCGTTTTGTGGCCTGCCCGAACGGGGACCGCCTTGATCACGGTGGGGTTCTCGTTCTGAACGTCGACCGCAGCGCCCGCCTCGACCGCGCGGGCTTGCCTGACCACGAGAACACTGGGGCCCAGATCGACGACCGCGGCCAGGGCGGCCTGGGACGCGGCAAGGAGCAGCAGAAACGCGCCCCGGGCAACCAACGGCTTATTTCCTGGGGTCAAACGCGTTTCTGAACCCTTCGCCCACGAGCCCAAAGAGGGTCAGGGTGACGAACAGGGCCAGGGAGGGAAACAGGGCCAGCCACCAGGCCACGGTCACGTGGCTCTTGGCCTGGTTCAGGAGCTCGCCCCACGACGGAATCGGAGGGGTGAGGCCAAAGCCCAGGTAATCCAGCGCGGCCAGGCCGTAGATGTGCGCCGCGATGATGAACGGCGATTGCGTCACGACCGGCACCAGCGAGTTGGGCAGGATGTGCTTGAAGATGAGGCGTGCGTGCGATCCGCCCATGGCCCGGGCGGCCTCGACGAACTCCCGTTTGCGATTCTTGAGAAACTCGCCGCGCACGTAGTAGCTGAGCGAGATCCAGCCAAAGAGGCTCGTGAGGACGATCAGGAGACCCAGGCTCGGCTTGAAGATCGAAATCAGGAGGATGAGGAGCAGGAGGTAGGGGACGGTGCTCAAGACCTCGACCACCCGCTGGCCCACGAGGTCGATCCAGCCACCCGAGTAGCCCATGACGCCGCCCAGCGTGATCGAGAGGGCCACGCAGATGGCCCAGACCAGCACGGCGTAGGAGATGCTGTAGCGGTAGCCGTAGAGGAGGCGCGCAAACACGTCACGCCCACGGTCGTCCGTGCCCAGGAGGTTGGTGAGCGTCGGCTTGGAGGGATAAGCCGCGACGTTGGCGTTGTTCTCAAAGGGGTCCCATTTGACGATAGGCCAGATCGCCCAGTCTCCCTGGCCCATGGGGAGCGTACGGTAGTCCATGGTCAGGCGGTCCGTCACCCCGAAGACCGTGGGGTGGTAGTCCCTGGCCACCGGCATGTAGGTGGAACCGTGAAAGTGCAGCAGCAGCGGCTTGGAGTTGGCCCAGAACTCGGCGGTGAAGCTGAAGAAGGAGATCACGATCAGCGCGGCCAGCGCCGCGACCGCGCGCTTCTCCTTGCCGAACCTGCGCAGGCGCTTTCGAGTCAGCTCATTCATGAAAAATCAATCCTGGGGTCCACGGCCACGTAGACCATGTCGCTGATGAGGTTGCCCACGAGCATGAGCATGCTCTCGATGAAGATCAGGCCCATGAGCACATTGTAGTCGCGATCGAGGGTGGCCTTGTAGAAGAGAAGGCCCATGCCATCGAGCTGAAACACCTGCTCGAGCAACAGCGAGCCCGCGAAGAACACCGTGAGAAAACCCCCGATGCCGGTGGCGACGGGGATCAGGGCGTTGCGGAGCGCGTGCTTGAGGTACACGAACTTTTCGTCAAGGCCCTTGGCGCGCGCCGTGCGCACGTAGTCCTTGCGGATCTCCTCCAGGATGGAGTTGCGCATGAGGAGCGTCAGGGTCGTAAAGCTGCCGATCATGTAGCAGATGAGGGGCAGGATAAAGTGGTGGATCCGGTCCCAGATCTTGGCCCAAAAGGCCAGGTCCTCGTAGTTGTCCGACTTGAGGTAGGCGAGCGGAAACAGGTCCAGAAAACTTCCACCCGCCAAGAACACCAGCAGCAAGATGGCGAGCATGAACGGTGGAATGGCGTACATGACAAAGAGGCCGAAGCTCGCGACGGAATCAAAGGTCTTGCTCTCCTTCCACGCCATGGCCACTCCGAGTGGAATGCAGATCAGATAGACCAGAAAGAACGAGGCGGCCCCGAACTGCATGGAGACCGGAAGCTTGCTGAGGATGACGTCGATGACGGGCTCCTCATGCACAAAGCTGTCGCCAAAATCCAGGTGCGAGAGGTTCTTGAGCCAGATGCCGTAGCGGACGAGCAGGGGCTTATCAAAGCCGTACTGCTTCTTGAGGGCGTCCATGACCTCCTGGGAGACTCCCTGGTTGCCCGCATGTCCACCGACGGCCGACGCTCCTTCTCCGCCCCCAAACCGCATGGCCTGCAGCTTCTGTTCGATGGGGCTGCCCGGGGCCAGGTTGATGATGATGAACACCACGACGGTGATCCCGAACAGGGTCGGGATCATCATCAGGAGTCGGCGGATCAGGTAAAGGAACATTGCCCGAAGGATACCCCCCAGGTGAGAAGCCGTCTAGGGCTTGAGCCACCAGTACCCGGTGCCGACCGAGTACTTGTAGGCATCCTTTACGACGCCCATGCGGCCGGTCCGACCATAGAGGTCGAACTTGTCCACGTAGAGCCACACGTAGGGGGCATCGTCCGCGATGTCCTCGTACACCTTGCGCATCTTCTTGATGCGGCCGGGGCGATCCATGGTCTCGCGGGCCTCGTCGATCAGCTTGTCCACCTCGGGGTTGCTATAGCTGACGAAGTTGGAACCTGCGTTGGCGATGCTGGCCGAGTGCCAGATCTGCTTGGGATCGACGTCGACCGAGCCGCCGCCCCAGGCGAGGGCAACGGCGTCGAACTTGCGCTCGTCCAGGAGCTTCACGAAGCTGTTCCATTCGACCAGCTTCAGGTTCACGTCCACGCCGGCCTGCTTGGCGTCTTCTTTGAACATCGTAAAGTACTTCATGCGGTCTTCGGCGGCCGTGATGAGGGTGAAACTGAACGGGGTCTTCTTGCCGTCGATGACCTTGTCCAGGGTGCCGTCCTTATCGGTGTCGGCCCATCCGGCTTCCTTGAGCAGGGCGAGGCCCTTCTTGGTGTCAAAGGGGATGGCTTTCACCTTCGGTGACGCATAGGCGCTCTGGAGGTACCAGGGGCCCGTGCCCGGCACGGACATGCCAAAGCGGAACTTCTGGATCATGAGATTCCGGTTCACCAGGTAGGTGAGGGCCTTGCGAACCTTCTTGTCCGAGAAAAGAGGGCTCTTCATGTTCCACCCGATGAAGGGCGTGCCCTTGGGGGCCAAGGTCTCGACCTTGAGCTTGAGCACCTTCTTGCCCCACTCGGCGCCGGTGGCCTGCTGGGTGTAGGTCTCCGGATCCATCTCGATGAAATCCAGGTCGCCCTTCTTGAGCATTTCGAGGGACGTCTGCCGGGACTCGACGAAGCGGAGAACGATCTTGTCGAAGTTGGCTTCGCCCTTGTGATCCGCGAGGCCGTTGCCCCACCAATCCTTATTGCGCTTCAGGACGAGGCGGGTGCCCCGCTCATAGTCGTCCATCTGGTACGCGCCGGTGCCGACGAGGACCTTGGCCATCTTGGGGCCCTTATCCGGATCCTCGTACAGGTGCTTGGGCACCACGGTCAGCTCGGCGGCGGAGTCAAAGTTGCGAAAGTATTTGGTCTTGGCCGTGAACTTCACGGTGTGGTCGTCCACGATCTCGCATTTCTCGAGGCCCTCATAATAGGGACGGAGGTGGGCGGTGTGGTACTTGTCGTTGAAGATGACGTCGAAGCTGAACTTCACGTCCTGAACCGTGAGGGGCTGGCCGTCATGCCATTTCACGCCCTTGCGGATCGTGAAGGTGAACACCTTGCCGTCCTTGGAGACGGTCCACTTCTCAGCGAGCTGGGGCTCCCAATCATAGGTCTCGACGTTGCGGCCCAGGAGCTTCTCCATGGCGTAGGACTGGGCTTTTGTGGCATACAGGTCCGACGAAGTGATCGGGTTGAGCGTGGATGGCTCCCCACCCAAGTTGAGATAAAGCGTGCCGCCCTGGGGGGCGTTGGGGTTACCCAGCGGTTTTCCGGCATGGGCGGGGGCGGCGGTCAGGGTGAGAAGGCTCAGAAAGATCCAAAGGTTGCGCATACTTCCCTCGTGGTTGGTGGACTGTACTCAGACGTACCGCCACGCGCGGCCGGGTGCAAGTGGGGAACTTCGTTGGAGAAAAGAGGCCCCTAAACCGGGTTGAAAGGAAGCGCCAAACCGTTTAAGTCAGGTGTGCCCATGGTGATTTTTCAGGACCTCACTCGTACGGACCTCGAAGCCCTGCTTCTGCCCCTGAGCCAGGTGCGGGGGGCGGAGCGCCTGGAGCCTGCCGTTGCCCAGAAAAAGGCCGCGGCCAAGGCACGGTACCGGGCCGAGCAGATCTTTACCTGGGTCTATCGCCGGCATGTGCTCGAGTGGTCGCAGATGACCGACTTGAGCAAGGACCTGCGTGTCTGGCTCGAGGCCAACCTGCGGATTTTGCGCCTCGAAACGCTCGAGGCCCGCCAGTCGGAGGACGGCACCCGCAAGTTTCTCTGGAAGACCCAGGATGGCCGCACCATCGAAAGCGTGATCATTCCCGCGGCGCTCCGCGAAAAATCCTTGGCGGAAGCGAAGGACGCGGGCGAGGGTTGGGCCGGGGCCGGTTCCACCGCGGTGGAAGCCGACCGCCTCGCCCAGGGCCTGAGCGCCCGTTCGCCGCTGGATGTGCTGCCCTCGAACTTCGCCGGGGCCAAGGTGGATGATGACGTCGACTGGGACGACTGGAACCGCCTGACCGCCTGCATTTCATCGCAGGTGGGCTGCGCCATGGCCTGCAAGTTCTGTCTGACGGGGATCCAGGGGTTGGATCGTTCTTTGTCCGCCGCCGAGATCGTCTCGCAGGTCCTCGAGCTGAGGCGGCAGGCGCCCATCACCAACATCGTCTTCATGGGCATGGGCGAGCCGCTCCACAATCTGGACAACGTCTCCAAGGCCTGCCAGATCCTGCTCGACGTGCATGGCTTG
>DATJFU010000120.1:0-5514 GCA_035495495.1 Bdellovibrionota bacterium | reverse complement strand
CACCACGCTCGATCCTCTCAAGGATCCGCTCATCAACGTGGCTCCGGACGGAACCGACACGGCCACCGTGCCGGCAAACTCCTGCACCGGGGGCGGCGCGGGGGGACCTTTGGGTCAGTGCCCCGGTCAGGCGGTTCAACTTTGCGCCCTCGATACCCCCAACTGCGGTTGCCGGGGAACTCCGGGTGCGATCATCCCGAGGCAGGATTGCACGGCGGCACTCTGCAGCGATTCAACCGGCGCAATTTCTGGCGGCACCGTGGAGCTTGAAGGGTCTGCCTGCACCTGCGGCGCGGTCATCGGAGGAGACAGCGCCTTTGGTGCATTCAATCCGGCACCGGCACCTTCGCCCACAACACCCAGTCGCTAGCCACAGCCGTCTTCCCATTTGAGCCCGCCGACATCAAACCGGCGGTACTGATCGGCCGCGACGGATAACGCCTGAATGACGGACCGTTTCTCCGCCACCGATAGGGAGCTGCAGTAGGCGGTGAGGCTCAAGCGCACGGCGAGCGCACTCGTGGTGACGGCCGCCGAATCGTTCTGAAGGGTGGCCGTGAGCAGGGTGCCGATCGAGCGGGCCAGGGACCGGGCCCCGCTCCCCGACTGGGGATAATAGCGCTCGGTCGAAGTATTGAAGTCCGCGAGCTGCCGGTCCTTGTATTCGGACGCCGCCATGACCGGATAGGCCGCGTATCCCATGACCATGCCGAGAAACGGCAGGCCGCTCTCGCGCTTGGCGGCGGGCGTCGCTCCCGGCGACCGCGCGATGAGCGAGAGCCCGTTTTCCATCATGGGCACTCCGCTGCCGCTGCGGAGGGCGGCGTAATATCCCGTCTGCGCGCCCAGGGCGTACTGGTTGCGGCCCACCATGTATTCGACCCAGCGCCGTTGGTAGTCGTTGGACATCCAGTTGAGACCGGGCTCCCGGATCATGGAGCAGGCTTGGGCCTTTTGATTTTTCTCGTAGCTTATGCAGCAGGTCGTGGCGAGGTACGGCAGATCCACGCCCTCGTCGTGCGGGTAGCCGGCGAGGTGGAGGATCTCGTGGAAAATGGAGCTGTTCACGCGCCCGCCCGTGTGATTGGAGGCGGTGAGGTTAATCGCGATGGTGGGAAAGTTCTGGGCCGGACACATCGTGGCCCGCGCCGTGTCGTCCCTGTAGAGCTCCATGGACCCGTCGTACGAGTGGATGGTGGCGGCTCCTTTTTCTGGGGTGTCCGCGCACATGATCCGGATGGGACGGCCGTAGGCCCCGTTGAGGTACGCCAGCACGCGGGCGGCGGCCATCTTGAGGCGCGGGTTCTCGGCCCCCAGCTTGACGAGGCAATTGAGCCCCTGGCTCAGCCCGTCCTGGATGTCGTCGGCGAGGCCCTCGTTGCCGGAGCGGTCCGTGTGCCCCTCAAAGGTGTTGTACGTGCCGCATCCGCTCGCGATGAGGTTGTGTCCGAGGCTCACCTCGGTACCCGACGGAGATTGGGCCTGCACCCGCAGGGCGGATAACGTGGATAGGTACTGATCCCGCTGCGAGTCGTTGAGCTCCCCGAGGCAGGCCCCGCCGTCGGCCAAGGCCGCGCCCTCAGACAGCCGCCCGGCGATGGTCCGCAGGCGTTGTCCGCGGTAGTCCGGGTTGAACACCTGCTCCTGGGCAAAACCGTTGGGGAGGATGCTCAGCTCGCGGCGGGAGTACGAGCCGCCCTCGAAGTTTTCGACCACGAGGAGCCCACGCGTATGCTCGCGCACCTCGAGAAGAAAGCCCGCGGCCGTGTACTCCTCCATGCGCTCCACGTAGCCCGCGGGCGAATAGGCGACGCTGAGAAAGGGGCCGGAGTCGCCGTCCCGGTAGATCACCACCCGGCGCCGAAGCGTGTCCACGGTCTCGGTGACCCTGAGGCCGAGCGACTCGGGCGTCCACGACGTGCCCGCCCAGGATGCAGGCCCTAAGAGAAGGAGAAGAGTAATCAAGAAGAGGCGCGCCGCGCCTGGGTACCCCATCGTTCTAGGATAACCGGTGGGGCCCGGCTCCGCGCGTGGGTCCGCGCCGACCCCCCTCCCTAGCTCTTACGGTCCAGTAAAATCGCGACCTGAAGACCGCCGCCGCTGACGTTGACCTTGAGACTCCGGTTCGTGGCGCGGGCCATGAGGCCGCCCACCTCAAAGTGCCTGAATCTTCCGCCCGCCCAGTCGTACTGAACAAAGACGCCGAGATCCGCGATGGCGAGCTTGGGACGAGACAGGATTCCACTCACGTCGATCCGGTTGAGACGGGCCTTTTTTTGGAGCACCCACTCGTGGCGCTTACCCTTTGGGATCTTCTTGAGTTCGCGCTTGAGATCCTCGTTCATGAAGACCTGCTCGCCGCCGCAGCCGTCCGTGAACTTGAGCACCCAGTCCTGGGCCGCCGGCAGCTCGGAATCCACCATGGAGTCGGAGAGCAGCCGGGCCGGAAGGATCGAGTCCTTGAGCGCGTGCGCGCTACCGAGGAGCTTGCGCCGGAGAGCCGGGTCATCGAGGAGGATCAAGACCGTCTTGGCCGCGATCAGGCCCGTGAGAAACGGCCCGTACTGCGGCGTTCTTGCTCGGACCAGGTCGCGGTAAAAGGGATGCGCGTCGAGGTAGTCCTTGAGGCTGTAGGCAAAGCTCATGTTCACGGCGTCGGGCCGCCAGCCGGCGATGGAGACCCGGCCGCGGCCGAAATCGAACCTGGCCTGCTCGAGCAGTGGAGAAGGGTCCTTGATCTTGAGGCCGAACTGCCGGGGCGAGACGAGCTTGAGCTCCGTACCCATATTCTGGGCGGTCTCGTAAAGAAACTGCTCGTCCCAGTTGTAATCGTCGTACTGCACCCTCGCGATGCGGCTCCCCAGCCTGCGCATGTTGCGGACCTCCGCAGCCGCCGTATCGAGGCTCTTGAACCGCTTCTTGAGCTCCGGCATCCGCTCCAGGAGGACGTTCTGGAAGTAGGTCGAGCGCGCCAGGCCGTCGAACCCGATCTCGTTGATCTCGAGAAGCTGGGGAGGATGGTGCCGATCCGGCGGGCCCACGATCGCCATGTCGTAACGGTAGCTGCCAGTGATCCGCCCGCTCCGGTACTTGAGCACCTGAAGCCGGTCCAGGAGATGGTCCCGGATGGGTCCCCTGGGGATGATGGCCCGGATCTCGCGCTCCGGAAGCGAGAGCAGGCGCATGGTGAAAAGGGTGATCTGGTACATCGTCCGATACAGGGTCGGCCAATAGGAGGCCGGCAACACCCTGGGGAGAACCGAAAAGTCGTCGTCCGCCACTCCGAATAGGTGGGAGTCGACAAAGCAGTTCCAGACGTCCACCTTGTGCTTATAGGCGCGGTAGCGATCCAGCTTCTGTCGGAGGTCGGCGACCGGCCGCTCGATGTAGTGCCCGGCGAACTTCACCTAGTGAGTCTACACCATAAAAAACGAGGGCCCCAACCGTCGCCAGCGGCGGCGGCCAGGGCCCTGAAACTAAACCTCGCTCAACCGACCCTGCTTAGATCATGAGCCAGCGCATGAGGTAGTAGCCGCAGATCAGAAACACACCCGGCATCATGGTGTCGCTGAACTGGGCTTTCTCATTGTCGCCACGGACCGGCAGGATGAGGCCGAGGCACACGGCATAGATGTAGCCGAGGACCGCGTTCTCCATGGCGCCCGAGAGGGTGCCCATGTCGTGGATGTTGTGGCGCTGGGTATAGAGGTTCATGAGCGCAAAAAGGTGCGCGGCCTGAAAGGCCCACGCGCGAATGCGGTCATTGAACTGCGTCCAGTGCTTGTCGGCCTTGTCGGGCGCGCCGAGCACGAACGACCCGAAGCCCACCGTGGTGTGCCTAAAGCCGATCTTGATCGTGCTGAGCACGAAGGTCAGGGCGACCATCGACACAAACGTCTTGAGGGACCAAAGGCCCCCGACGTCACCCCCCGCGAGATGATAGACCCCTACGATCGCGGCCAGACATGCGCCTAACGTACAGATTCGCCAGACCACGGCTGAAAAGTGCCGCGACCCGGGAATCGCGTGGGAAAACAACTTCAGAACCGGATTGCGATTGGAATAGGCGCTAATGGCCTTGATTTGCGACATACGTCCTCCTTTGAGAACACAGCCGAGAAAAAATGCGCCAATCCGACAATTTTAACGCCGTATGTCACAATGCGCAATTCATGGGGGTCTGCGCGGACACACTCGCTAAGAAAGCGCGTCGAAATCGCGTGCGATGATCTCGCGCATGATCTCGCTCGTGCCGGCGACGATCGTTCCGACCCGCGCATCCCTGTAGGCGCGGGCGATGGGGTACTCCTCGACGTAGCCAAAGCCGCCGTGGAACTGGAGGCATTCGTCAATGGCTCTCTTTGAAAACTCCGTGGCCAGCAGCTTAGCCATCGAAGCCTCTTTCACCGCGGGTTCCTTCTGCTCCAGAAGCCAGGCCGCGTGATAGACGAGCTGCCGGACGGCTTCGAGCTCGGCGTAAAGGTCCGCGAGCCGGTGGCGCAGCGCCTGAAACTTGAGGATGGGCTTACCAAAGGCCTTTCGCTGATTCATGTAGGTCACGGTGTCTTCCATGGCGACAATGGCGCTCCCGAGGGAGGTCGCCGCGGCAGTCAGCCGTTCCAGGACAAAGGTCTGCATGATGTAGGCAAAGCCCATGTTCTCCTGGCCGACGAGGTTCGTGAGCGGGACTCGGACGTTTTCTAGCGAAAGCTCCGCCGTGTCCGAGCTATGCCATCCCACCTTCTGCAGTTTCTTGGCCTGGAGCCCGGGCGTGCCCGCTTCGACCACGATGAGGCTGATTCCCTTGGGACCGGCCGCGGGGTCCGTCTTGCAGGCCACGACGTAGAAGTCGGCGTAGAAGCCGTTAGTGACCCAGGTCTTGGCGCCGTTCAGGACCCAAGAATCCCCATCGCGCACCGCTCGAGCCTGAATCGAGCCCACATCCGATCCGGCGTCCGGCTCGGAGATCGAGATGGCGCCGACCTTGAGCCCGCGGATCGAAGGCGCGACGTACTTTGCCCGCAGGGCGTCCGATCCCACCTGCGCCAGTGCGCCCGTCGCGATGAACTGCTGCACGGACACCGCCGCACAGAACCCTCCCATGCGCGATCTGGCCAGTTCCTCCAGAAACACCATGGCGTGAAAGATTCCGGAGCCCGCTCCCCCCAAGGCCTCGGGAAAAAGGATTCCTAGAAAGCCGTTCTGGCCCATCTTGGCCCAGGCCTCTTTGGGGATATGGCCCTCGGCCTCCCATTTCGTGGCGTGCGGGGCGATCTCCTTTTCCATGAACGTGCGCACGGAGCGGCGAAAGAGATCGTGCTCCTCAGTGAGATAGACCGACTTCATAGAAGTGCTCCTTGAGGGGCGGTGATTGAAATCGAGGCCCGCAGGCGGTGACGAGACGGTTCATTCGGCTCAGGGCCTCGGTCGACCCTAACCCATCCAGAAAATGAAAAGGGCCGCCGAGAAAAGGCGGAAACCCGAGCCCCATGATCGCGCCGATGTCACCATCGC
>DATJFU010000119.1:0-3608 GCA_035495495.1 Bdellovibrionota bacterium | reverse complement strand
CGAGGATGGGGCTTTTTGGGCCAAGGCCGTGAGAATGACCGGGGCGCGATTGAAGTGCGCCGCGATAGACTGACTTTTGACGACCGCGGGGGCGAAAAAAAAACCCCCGGCTGAGCTCCTGGACGAATGGGGGGGGAAACTGCGTCCAAGAGCCCAGCCGGGGGCTCCGTTAGGAAATCAGTGCGAGTGGACTTCTCCGGCCCAGACCTGCTCGAAAGCAGCCAGGGCGGAGCTCACTTCGTTCACGGACTGGACAGCCTGGGGCGCGACGCCCGGGCGGCTGGCCAGATCGCTGGCGATTTGGAGCGAGCGGCGGGGTTCCACGGCCCAGCCAGCCAGGGGCTGGGGGTCACGGGGGTAGTAGCCCATCGTGTTGATGAACGCGTCGATGTCGGCTTTCACCACGTCGAGCTGGGCGGCCACCACGAGGGTGCGCTCCACGCTGACTTGGGGGCCGGCGGCCCCGGGCTGCTGAACCAGGGTGCGAACCGACGTCGCGGCGTAGCCGGTGGCGCCGGAGGCGTCGCCCGCGCGCTGGGCGACGAGGGCTTTGTTGTTCCAGCGGCTTACGAACATGTCTTGAACGCCGCGAAAGCCACTGCGCAGCTCGTTGGCGGCCTGGAGGGTCGCCTGGGGCAGCGGGAGGCTCGTGATGCGGCCGATGGACTGTTCCATCGTCAGCATCGCTTGCTTCAGCGTCAGGTAGGCGCTGACCGACGTCGGCAGCGAAGCCGGCGTCGAAACGGCCACGTTCACGCCACGGATGGCGGGTTCGATGTTCTTGATGTCGTTCAGGGCCGCCTCGATCGAGGGCGGCAGAAAGCTGTGGTAGGTGTGGCGCGCGCACTCACGGGCCGCCTTGAGAAGGTTGAACTGGGCGGTCACCATGTTCTGGGTCGCGCCTTGGACGGCCAACACGTCGCTCGGGCCGGGGGCCACGAGTTCTTCGGCGTGGGCGATGCCGGCCGCCAAGAAAAGGACGGGCGCCAGGGCCATCGCGGCCACTGCGTTCCAACGATTCAAAGAGAGAGCTTTCATAACGGATCCAATCTCCTTACGGGTTTAAACTTAACGCTGCGCGTTATAACGGCGCGAGGGTGGAATGGCAAGACTTAATAAACCTTTGTGTTTTCATTTATTTAAGGCCAGTTCGCCATGACTCACGCCATGCGATGGACCCTTAGCGCCGCTCGGGCGGCGTTGGCGAGCGCGCCCAGAGCCACGACAGCGCGATCCCCGCGGCGGTGGCCACGTTGAGCGAATGGGTGTCGGGTTCCATCGGGATGTGGAGTCGCAGGTCCGCGCGCGCGTCCAACCGTTCCGAGATGCCAAAGGCCTCGTTGCCCAGGCAGAGGGCCAGCTGTCGGGGCCACTCGGTGTTCCACAGCGGAGTCGCGCGGTCCGAGTTCACCGTCGTGATGGCCAGAGCGTAGCCGCGGTTCTGGAGCTCCTTCACCGCCGCCTCAAACCGGTCGGGCACGTGCACGCGGCATCGGAGCACGAGGCCCCTCGATGCCCGGAGCACGCGGCGGTCCCAGGGGCCCACGCCCTCGGGATCGATCAAGATCGACCGCACGCCAAACGCCGCGGCCGAGCGCAGAACGGTGCCCGCGTTCTCGCCCTTCTCGACCTTTTCGAGCACAAGCACGCGGTCGCCGAGGTCATCGAGCTCGCATAGGGGAGGCGGATCGAAACACGCGAGGCAGCCGCGGTGAAACCGGTAACCCACCACCTCGGATAGCAGGGCTCGGGGCGCGCGGAGGAGGGCGGCATCGCCGGCGGCGCCTAGCTCCGCTTCCATTTCAGTTTCCATACCCTCTTCGCAAAGGAGGGCTCTGAGGCGGGCGCCACGCTCGCGGGCGCGGAGCACCTCGCGGACCACGGGCAGGCCGTCGGCGACGGCCGCCGCCTGCTTACTCCCCGTATCGCGGCCGCGCAGGTCCCGAAACGGCGCGAGCCGCGGGTCCCGCGCGTCGGTGACGGACTGCCAGTTCATGACTGCCACCCCAGGCGCACCCGCAGGGGCAGATGGTCGGAGCAGGGGCCCGCGTCCGTGAGAACCCGCGCCTCCTTGATCTTGAGGCCGTCGGACGCGAACAGGTAATCGAGCCTGCGGTTGGGGCCGGTCGACGGAAAGGTGAAGTAGCGGGACTCGTCACGGACGTAATCGCCTACAGGCACGGACTCACGGAGCCCCTGGATGCCTCGGAGGGACTCGAGGGTCCGATCGTCTTCGTAGTCGTCGGCGGGCTCGTCTTCAAAGCCGCTCTTCTTTTTGGCCTCCGGGGGCGTGGTGTTGAAATCGCCGCCCACGACCCAGGGAGCCGGCCACTGGCGCGAGGTGAGCTCGGCCGCGAGCTCGCGGGCCTGCCGCACGCGAGCGGACTTCTTGAACGCCTCCAGGTGCAGGTTCCACGCCCGGAGCACGCGCCCCCCCAGGTTCACGTCCACGCGCTGGTGATAGCGGTGGGGGTAGAAGGGGCGGTACCAGAGGGGCTGCTCGATGAGCCCCGCAAACAGGGTGACCCGAGGGGTGGAGAGCGGATGGCGGCTCAGAATCGCGCCTCCGGAGCGGACAGGTCCAAACTGCCGCGAGGGCGGCCAATAGGGAAACGGCACCCACCTCGCGGCCCAGGACAGTGCCGGCGCGCCGTGGGCGTAGCCCGTGCGGTACATGAGCTCGACCATCTGATCCATGCGGTGGGACCGTTTGGATCCGAAATCGACCTCCTGGAGGAGCACGACGTCGGCCTCCGACCCGCGGATCACCTCGGCGATGCGATCCAGATTGCGCTCAAAATCGACCCGGCCGCGGGGAAAAAACCGCGCGCCCTCCGACCCGCGGCCGTAGGCAAAGGCCAGATTCCAGGTCAGGACGACGATGTCGCGGGAGGCGGGCGAGGGGAGGTCGGCGTCCTCGGTTCCCACGAGGACCCCGGGCCGCTCCCCGGCCCGAAGCCACGGAAACCCCGAGGCCCAAAGAAAAACGAGCCCAAACGCCGCCCAAAGGGCCAAAGCGAGGTACCCCATCGGGGCCAAAAAAGGGGTCCAGCCGTCCATGCAGGTACCCTATCGCCCCCCTTCGCCGTGTCAACGCCGACACAATGGCCCAAAGGCGGGGGGGTGCGGATATAATAAGGATCAATGCGACGTTTCGGGGTGATCGCGATGGCAGGCGTGTCTCTTGGGGTTCTGGGCCTTCTCGCCGGCACGGCCAAAGGCGACAAGCCTTGCCCGACCCAGAGTCCACCCTCCGCGCCCCAAGGAATCGTCGACGCCGGGCCCGCCGTTCAGCAGATCCTGACGGGAACGGCGCCGGATGCGCTCGTGGCCGCCGACAGTCACTGGATCCATGGCCAGGCGGACTGCAGCACGCCCCAGGCGCGCCAGCCTCTCATCCAGATGGTACAGGTGGACGCCGACACCTACGTCATGCGCCAGAACATGTGCACGGCCTACGAGGCACCGTTCATGTACCTCTACTGCGGCAACCAGAAATGCGTGCTCATGGATACCGGCGACGCCTATGACCCGGCGGATCTCCCGCTGCGCGACACTGTGGACCGGATCCTGACCGCGCGCGCGGCCGCCAACCACCTGCCTCAGCC
>DATJFU010000118.1:0-3804 GCA_035495495.1 Bdellovibrionota bacterium | reverse complement strand
CGACGCCGCCGGCAATCAACCCAGGTTCATGCCCGTCAAGATCAAGACCGACCTCACCCGAGACGAGGTGGCCAGGATCGAGACGTGGAAGGTCGACATGCCCGGGGTCGCGGTCGAGACCGAGATCCTCCGCACCCACGTCTTTGGCGACATGGCCGCCCACCTTCTCGGCTACATCGGCGAGGTCACGCAAACCGAGCTCCCGACGCTGAACAAGAAGGGCCGGCGCTACTCCCTCGGTGACTACGTCGGCAAGGCCGGCATCGAGAAGGAGATGGAGGCCATCCTGCGCGGGCGCGACGGGATGGAAGTCGTCGAAGTCGACGCCGTCGGCCGCCGCATTCGCTCCAAAGCCAAAGGACGCGTGCTCGCGGACAGCATGGACCGGCCGGCGGTCCCCGGAAAGAACCTGATTCTCACCATCGACCAGGACCTGCAGCGGGCCGCCAAGGAGGCCTTTGGCGACCGTTCGGGCAGCCTGGTCGCCATCGACCCGCAGACCGGCGAGATCCTCGCCATGATCTCCCGCCCGTCGTTTGATCCCACCGCCTTCTCGAGGGGGGTCTCTCCGGAGATCTGGAACGACCTCATCAACAACCCCAACCACCCCCTGCGCGACAAGACGGTCCAAGACCACTACATGCCCGGGTCCGTGTTCAAAGTGGTGAGCGCCATCGCGGCCCTAGAAGAAGGTGCGATCGACGACAAAACCACCTTCAACTGCCCCGGCGTGATCAAGCTGGGCCGCCGCCTCTACCACTGCCACACCCGCGGCGGCCACGGCACGGTGGGCATCGTGCAGGCCCTCAAGCAAAGCTGCGACGTTTTCTTCTACCGCCTGGCCCAGAAGCTCAAGAGCGTAGACTCCCTCGCCAACTGGGCGTTCAAGCTGGGCCTCGGCGCCCGCACGGGCATCGCGCTCTCGCGCGAGGTTCCGGGTCTGATCCCCACCGAGGCGTGGAAGATGGACCGCTTCAAGAAGGAGTGGACCGCGGGCGAAACCCTCTCGGTCGCCATCGGTCAGAGCTACGTGCTGACCACGACGCTGCAGCTCGCCCAGCTCTACGCGACGGTCGCGAATGGTGGCACGACCTACCGTCCCCACTTCACCAAGGCCGTCGAGTCGCCCGAGGGTCAGACCCTGGAGGAGTTCGGGCCCGAGGTGGTGCGCAAGGTGGCCCTGAGCCCCAAGACCATGCAGGTGGTGGGCGACGGTCTCTTTGCCGTCGTGAACGAGCCCCACGGCACCGCCTACGGGCAGCGCATCCCCGGCGTGGACTTTCTGGGCAAGACGGGGACCTCGCAGGTGATCCGGATCGCCGCCGACCGCATCTTTCAGAAATGCGATTCGATGCCCTACCGCTACCGCCACCACGGGGTGTTCGCGGGATTCGCGCCCCGCAAGAACCCCGTGATCGCCGTGGCGGTCATCGCGGAGCACAGCTGCGCCGGCGCCACGGGCGCAGCCCCGATCGCCCGCGCGGTCATCGTCAAATATCTTCAGAAGTACCATCCCGAGCTGCTCCAGACCGCCACTGCCGGAGCCCTGCGGCCCGCTCCTCAGCCCAAGGCTGTGATCAAAGGCATCGAAGAAGACGACCAGCCGGCTCCGGACCTCGGCCCCGACGAGGGCCCCAACGGTGACGAAATCGAACAGATTCCCGCGGAGGACTGAGACATGACCTACACCACCATGGAGAGCGAAGCCCCACTGGACGACGGTGGGTTTCGCGCGGGGATCCAAGAAGAGGAGTTTCGGCGGTTCAACTATAACCTCCTCATCATCCAGATCCTTCTCTTCGGCATCGGCATGTTCAACCTGGTCAGCGCCACTGCCGTGCAGGACAAGGCGCAGGGGCTCTACATGACCCAGCTGATGTGGTTCGGCATCGGCTCCCTGCTCTCGGCCATCATCGTCGTGTTCATGCACTATTCTTTTTTTTCGCGGACGGCGTGGATCACCTACTTCGGCGCCCTCACCCTGCTCGCGTTGACCCTGGTCATGGGGCGGTCATCCTTGGGTGCCCGCCGCTGGCTACAGCTGGGGCCCCTGGGCATGCAGCCGTCCGAGTTCATGAAGCTCGCCCTCGTGGTGGCGCTGGCCAAGTACTTTGAGGACGATAAGAAAGTCGGGGGTTACACCCTGCGCGACCTCGTACCACCCGCCATCATCGTGGGGATCCCGACCGGTCTCATCATGCTCCAGCCGGACCTGGGGACTGCCCTCATCCTCATCTTCGTCGCCACGAGCATGATGTTGTTCATCAAGATCCATCCGCGCACGCTCGCCATCCTGGCGATGTGCGCGCTCGTGGCCGCGCCCGTGGCCTACCGCTTCGGCCTCAAGCCCTACCAGCGGCAGCGTCTCGTCACGTTCTTGGATCCCATGACCGACCCCAAGGGCGCCGGTTACAACTCCATCCAATCCATGATCGCCGTGGGCAGCGGCAAGTTCTGGGGCAAGGGGTGGAAGAAGGGCACGCAAAGCCGCCTCAACTTTCTCCCCGAGCACCACACGGACTTCATCTACTCGGTGTACGCCGAAGAGCTGGGCTTTGCCGGCTCCATCGTCCTTCTCGTCTTATATTTGATTCTCTTGATGAACGGGCTGAGCGTCGCGTATCAGTCCAACGACAAGTTCGCGATGATATTGGCCCTAGGGATATCGTTCATCTTCTTCTGGCACATCGTCGTGAACCTCGGGATGGTGATGGGGCTACTGCCCATCGTCGGGGTGCCCCTCCCTTTCATGAGTTACGGCGGGTCGAGCTTGCTGACCGCCATGATCGGCACGGCGATCCTCATGAACATCGCGAACAAGAAGTTCATGTTCTGAGGGCAGACATGGACTCGGCCAGAACCACACTGATCGCCGAGCTGCTTACCCATGCAGATCCATCGGTCCGATGGGCCGTCAGGACGAATGTTCTTGGCGAGGACGTCGGCACGAAGTCCGTGCGGACGCTCCAAGAGGAGATCCGAAAGGGCGTGCGGGTCGAAAAGCTCCTGGCCAGTCGAGACGCGAAGGGGCGTCTGATGAGCCAGAGAAACATCTATGACAAGTGGCAGGGGGCCCACTGGGTCTTGGCCACCCTCGCCCAGATCGGCTACCCGGCGGGGGACCGATCCCTTGTGCCCATGAGAGATCAGGTCCTGGACTACTGGCTTCAGGACTCTTTTTACCAGGAATTCGAAGCGAGGACGAAGGCCGACTCGTATATGAAGGATGGCGTTCCTCTAATGCAGGGCCGGTATCGCCGTTGCGCCTCCCAACAAGGCAACGCCCTTTTTTTTCTGGCAAGACTTGGGATCGCGGACGAACGCAGTGAGCGCTTGGTCGAACGGCTCCTCCATTGGCAGTGGCCGGACGGGGGCTGGAATTGCGATCGGGATCCTGGAGCCGATACATCGTCTTTCGTGGAAACTCTGTTTCCCATGCGGGGACTCTCGCTTTACGGCGCAGAAAACAAAGATCGCAAGGCCAGACAGGCAGCCCTCAGGGCTTCGGAGGTCCTGCTGACCCGTCGCCTGTTCCGACGCCGCTCGGACGGGAAGATCATTCACCGCGAATTCACCGTCCTCCACTATCCTCGCTACTGGCATTACGACATCCTCGGAGGCCTGGTGGCGATGGCTGATGTGGGGCTAATCAAGGATCCCCGCTGCGCGGATGCCCTGGATCTCCTGGAATCGAAGGAGTTGCCCCAGGGAGGATGGCCGGCCGAAGCCCGCTATTACAAGGTCACGAACGATCTGAAGCTCGGCGCCGACTATGTGGACTGGGGCGGAACCGGCAAGAAGAAA
>DATJFU010000117.1:0-9614 GCA_035495495.1 Bdellovibrionota bacterium | reverse complement strand
CGCGTGCCCAGGTCTTGCCCTCAAAGAGGCCTCCCCACGAGACGATGCTGACTCCGATGCAGAGGCAGAGAATCGCGCGCAGGGGCGTGTCGACCACCTCGGGATCCCAAAGCAGGGCGGTCAGCAGGGTCGCGACGATGGCGAACTGAAACGCCACGTATCCGTTCAGGGTCTTGGGGTAGGGGATATCCCACTTTCGGGCGCGGGGATCCGGTTCCGGGATGTGATGGGGCTTGAGCCCCGTGCCCCGCCACTCCGGCGGCGCGAACCAGATCTTGAGGGCGTCGCCCCAGGTGCGGGCTGCGCGTGCTTCGTTCCAGAGGTGCACCCACGGCTCGAAGTTGGCCCAGATGGGGTTCCAGCTTCCGTAGGCGCGCACCGTTCCGTACTGGGGTTCTTCTTGCTCGTCGATGAACGTGCCGAACATCCGGTCCCAGATGATGAAGATGCCCGCGTAGTTCTTGTCGATGTACTTGGGGTTCACCGCGTGGTGCACGCGGTGGTGCGAGGGGCAGTTCAAGATCCACTCGATGGGACCCAGGCGCCCGAGAAGGCGGGTATGAATCCAGAATTGGTAGAGGGTATTGAGGGCTGCGCTGATCAGAAACACCTGGGGCGGGACCCCGACGATGGCCAGGGGCAGGTCAAAGAGGATGCCCGAGAAGTTCGAGAACATGCTCTGGCGGAGCGCGACCGCCAGGTTGTACTCCTGGCTCTGGTGGTGGACCACGTGGATGGCCCAGAACGCGTTTGAGCGGTGACTCGTGCGGTGCCACCAGTAATAAAAGAAATCGACCCCCACGATGCCGATCACCCAGGTCGTCCAGCGTGCGGGATCCAGGCGGGTCAGCGCAAAGTGTTCATATAAGGACACGTACAGCCAGGCCACGATCGCCGTCGTGAAGACCTGGAGGGTCTGCTGGGCGACACCGCATCCGAGGGCGGTCATCCCGTCGTTGAACCGACCGATGTCCCGGCGGCGGATCCGGGAGGCGACCCATTCCACTCCAATGAGGGCAAAGAAACCCGGAATGGCTAACGCAATGGCCTGGGAAGAGCGCAGCATGGGCACCCCTTTACCACACTGTTACCTGACACGAGATATCGGATTTTTGGTTGACCGGCTTGGTATGGATTGATAAGCCCTCCCCCGCAACAACGCCCCGCCAGGACCACGATGTGTGAGAGGGAATTTATGAGCTTGTTTTCAATGACTTATGGTCGCCTTCTGCCCTTGTCTGCCCTGCTCATGAGCGGCACGGTCTTGGGCCTGGCCCCGCCGACGGACTTTCAGATGGCGCCCCAGGGCGTCCATGTCCCCATGATCGAGGTCTCGACGGGTACCGAGGTGACCACGAGCGACCAGGCCGCCGTCGAGGTGCTCCTGGGCGTCGAGTTCAACGGCATCAAGGGCAAAGAAGAGGGGCAGTACATCGCGCGTGTGTACGTCGAAGGCGGGATGAACCCCGTGAACGGCGACATCGGCAGCTTCAAGGTGGAATTCACCCCCTACCGCGAGATCCACGAGACCAACCCGGTGCCGATCTCCTGGGAGACGCGCTACTTCAACACGACCTTTGCCTACGACCAGCGCACCGGCCAGAACCTGGACGGCACGATTCAGCTCCTCGGTTTCCGCGGCGGCATCTTTCTGCCCGCCTCCGATCCGGGCGACTTCGAAGCCATGGTCGTGATCTCGCTCGAGGCACTGGGCGGCAAAATCCGCCAGTACGCCAACGACCAGCTCGCCACGTTCTACGGCGCGTACGTCGCGGGCGCGAGCCTGGACGCGACCCTGGGCTACCAGATCAACCAGGACTTCAAGGTGTCGGGTACCTTTGGCCTGAGCGGCGACCTGTCCTTGGGCGCGGCGGGCGGCAACTTCAGCGCGCTCCTCGACTCCGAGCTGCACCTGGACCTGGTGCTCAGCTGGCGCAACATGATCGACCTCGTTCTGGGTGGCTCGTTTGAGAACTACTCGGACACGGGCAACGACAAGGCCTACGGCGTGGCCAAGTTCCTGGCCACCCTGCGGTTTCGCTTCTGATCAGGGCAGGGGAGGAGAGCACCATGCGCGCGTCCAAACACCTTCTGGCAACCGGTCTCATGCTCGCCGCCGCGGTCTCGGGCACGGCCCTCGCGGGCGGAAAGAAGCGGCCCAAGCTGTCTCTGAGCCAGCTCGCCGACTACTACCGCGACCGCTCCGGCGGTCTCGTGACCCCGGTCCCGAACCCGCCCCCGGCGGCCTCCAGCCTCACGTTCACCTACGATCCGGACAAGCATCCGTATCGGATGAGCACGACGACGCCCACGGACTACAACCTGAACCAGAGCCTCTTTAATTTCGACGTCCAGCGCTTTATCCAGAGCCAAGGCGCCGCCGACCTGGTCGACGCTCATACGTCCTGGTACTCGCGCCTGGACTACGACACCACCACGCAGAACTACCAGCAGCCCTATTACTACCTGGACGGCTGGGAGCAGCTTTTTCACCCGCCGGTGCGCGAGGTGACGCTGCCCAAGTCGGTCTACTTCAAGGGCTTCAGCGACGAAGACCCCAACCTGGCGCCCTGGGCGGAGAACCACCCTTTCTTCGAGCCCGACTTCCAGAAGAAGCTCGACTCCCTGACCGGCACCCAGCTCACGTCGGGCAACGTCGTGCAGGTGTTGCCCAACAACACGTCGTTTCAGGCCAAGCTGCAGCTCATCCGCAACACCCGGCACTCGCTCCACATCGGCGTGATGTTCTGGGCCTGCGATGAGTCGGCCGGGTTGCTCAAGGACGAGATCGAAAAGAAGATCAAGGCGGGCGTCGACGTGCGCCTCAGCACCGAGCGTTTCTACCGGGAGTTTCTCGGCCGCCGCTGCGTCGATCGTCTCGAGCAGATCGGCGTTAAGGTGCTCGTCGTGGACGACACGTTTCACTCGGCGTCCTCAGGCGCCGCTTACCACCAGAAGATCTGGATCCGCGACGGTGGCGAAGAGATGATTTTGGGTGGAATGAACATCCTGGACTACGAAAACGAGTCCACCGGATTCAACCACATGAACCGCGACACCGACGCCCACGTGGTGGGCCCGGTGGCCTACGACGCCGAGCAATCCTATTACCGCCTGTGGAAGCGCTACTCGCACGATCCCCACGTGCTTCAGTGGGCGGACGAGGGCATCGCCGACGTGCAGGCCATCAAGAACGCCCAAGCGGCCCAAGGCCTTCGCGGGCAGGACCGCTACGCCGATTGGCTGGGCCATGTGGACACGCGCATGAACGGCCTCTGCCGGGTCAACGTGCAGGGCTCCATGTACCGGGTCGAACCCATCGGTCCGATCATCGAAGAACACCTGCGCGCGGCCAAGAAGCTCTCGATCTTCTCGACGCCGGACATCACGTTCAGCCTGACGGACCCGGCCAACGCCGGCCTGATGGACAGCAGCATCGGCCGCATCACCAAGCTTCTCTGGAACCGTAAGGGGCCCGGCGATCCCCAGGTCCGCATGCTCACCAACGGTGAGGGCGGCGGGGCCGGTGAGGTCAGCATCTGGATGCAGTACCGTGCGCTCGAGGCCCAAGGCATGAACAACGAGTTCGCCCGCCGCTTCATGAAGCAGTGGCGCAACGTCGTGAGCCGCCGGGCCGCCATGGCCAACCGCCAGCACTCGCGCGAGGTCATGGGTGTAAACCCCAACTTTCAGGCGCTGACGTACATGTATTACATCCACGCCAAGCAGTTTTTGTTTGACCGCCTCGTCTCGGTCGTCGGTTCTTGGAACCTGGACCACAACTCGGCGGACCTGAACAGCGAAGTGGCGCTGACGTGCATGGACCAGAACATGCGGCTCGGGCTCGAGCACGATATGACCCTGGATCTCGCGAACTCGATTTCGATGAACAGCCGCAACGGGCAGTAAGCGCTGGGCGGATGGGCTAGGGGAGGGCCGCGGCGCGCGTCCACCCGGTCCTGAGGAGCCACGTTCCAGCCGGCGCGACGAGCTCCGACACGAGAATCAGATCCTCTTTGGCCAGCACGGGATCCCTTTCAGGAACCCCGACGAGTCGCCGCCATTGTCTACCCAGCAGCCTCTCCCAGGCATTCTCCGGCCAGATCAGCGCGGAAGAGTAGCGATCCAGGTCCACGCGTGCCCTGCCACCGCCGTGTTGGAATTCGTTCGCGAGCACGTATCGCAAGGCATTTCTGACCTGTGTGGGCGTGCGGAGGACCACGCGGTGGTACCGCTCGGTGAAGACGGCACCCGACCGCTTCAGGATGGCGTTCAAGCGCTTACCGAAAGAGATCCCAAAGCTCTGCATGGCCCGCCCAAGGTCCCCTTTGCCGGAACTCTCGACGATCAAATGGATGTGATTGGACAGAAAGGCGAACTGAATGACGGCCAAACCCTTTCTCCGGGCCTTGAGCACAGATTCTCGCAAGGCGCGATGGACGTCCTTGCGCCTCAGGCTCGGCATGCCGGCGCGGAGGCGAAGGGTGAGATGGAGTGGTTCGCGTCCCAAAAAGGGCTCCCGCTTACCGTGCGACTGTAACTTCGAGGTCTTGGGCCTTCCGGCGCCGGGACGATAACCACCCCGCTTGCCCGTGTACCTAAGTTCCAACCCAAGTTGCCTCGGCATGGGGTGGAATCTAGTCATGGGATCAATTCGGGTCAATTGAATTCGGCAGATATAATAAGAATAGACCATCGGGGGCGCATTCACGGCCAGCCAGGTGCGCTTGGGCGTTCGAGGACGCCCTGCGCACCTGCTGGGGTGGATGGAGGGAGGAATTTCGATGCTCCGTTCAGTCTGATTCCACTCCAGCGGGCTGCCCGGGCGTCCTGGAGCGCCCTAGGCAGGCCCGGCTGGCCAGGATTCCGCGCGAAATGCGACCTGGTACGCCTGGGTCGCTCTCGTGGAGGGGCCTGTGGTATGGAACGCACATGTCCCGCGCCAAAAAACGGCCTACGACCGCCCTTCCGTCGGCGGCCCTCGTCGCACCTCTCCTGCTCGCCGCGGTACTGCTTCTCTTCTTCTTCGTGGCCCCCCATTACCTGGGGCCGGCGCTCGTGCTGCGCGCGTGGCGGACGATCTTCGTGACCCTGCTGATCTCCGCAGTCGTCTCGGGCATCGTGCTCAAGGGTGGCTCCTGGCTCAGGCTCGGGGTGGGCGCTCTGCTCGCGGCCATTCTGACGATGTTCACGTGTCCGGACCTCTGGTTCTGGGGTTACCTGGCCGTGGGGGTCGTGCTTTCGGCGTCCCTTTCGGTGTTTCTGGCCAGGGACCGGAGCCAGAAGACCGGCAAGGCCTGGAACCCCGGACGCGCCTTTATGATCATCTTTGGTCTCTGGCTCGCGGGCTCATTGGGCGCGGGCCAGCTCAATCACCTGGGAGATTTTTCGGAGACGCCGTCCGTGCGCGCGCGGTGGGTGGGCGCTCGGAGGGTCAAAAGCGGCATCTTCAACGCCTGGACGTTCAGGGTCACGCCCCTCCAGGGGGCCGACAAGTTTCAACCCGAGTGGACCGTCCTCTTCGGTCTGGGCGAGCTCGAGACCCTGCCCGCGGACACGGTCGTCCGCATGAGGCAGAACGCCGGCCTCTTTGGGCAGCCCTGGATCGCCGAGCTCAGTAGATCCCAGGAATGATCAGCTTCGCCGCCTTCTGGTACTCGGTGAAGCGGGATCCGAAGTGAGAAAGCATCATCTTCTCTTCGAGCCGGGACTTGCGGATAAAGGCCATCGTCAGAATCACGAGGCCGATGACCGCGCCTAAGCGCCCTTGGCTCAAGGCCGAGCCGAAGTAAGCAAGGATCAGTCCCGTATAGATGGGATTGCGGACGATGGAGTAGGGGCCCGTGCGGATCAGCTCGTGGCCCTCTTTCACGGTCACGGTGCCGCTCCAATTCTTTCCCAGGTGGTAGCGCGCCCAGATCGCAAACGCCAAACCGAGCGCGTTGAGGGCGATGCCGGCGATCTCCCTTACCGGAGACTCCCCCAGCAGGTCCTCGCCCACGAACGGGACGTCGGCCATCGGAGTAAAAAGCATCATCAGTGGAACGGCGACGGTCAGCAGGTGGATCGCGCGATTCAACGCGCTTTCACGTCGGGCGGTGCGTCGGGTGAAAAATGCCGAGACGATCCAGACGACGCCCAGGAGAAACCAAAGGTACGAGTTGTACTCCACCGCGAGTTGACGAGTCATGGGCGGCAATTGTCCCGCTCCACGGGGGCTCTGTCAAACCGTTGGCTGACGTATTTTTTGCATTAATTTCCCGTAAAAACCCCGCAAGGCAGGGGTTGCCGCCTTGTCAGCGCCAGGGGGCTGCCCAGATACTGAAGGCAACACGGGTTCGGGGGGAATTATGGTTCCTGTTCAAGGACGGATCGGGACCGCGCGTGTTCGCGCGTTCATCTTGGTGAGTTTTGGGTGGCTGGGCTTGGCCGCGGTGATGATCGCCGCGCCCCAAGCGCGAGCGGCTGGAAAGAAGGCGCCCACCGCGGTGACGCCGGCGCCCACGCCGGAGCCCGTCCCCGGGGATCCAGCAGGTGATCCACCGAGCCCGGTGGCGGGACCCGGCGGCTCCATCTGGAGCACGGACACGGATCCGCCCCTCGAATGGCTCGTGCCCTATTACGCGGGCGTGTCGAACGGCACGATCCGCCCCGTTCCGGGGTTGCCCCCCGACGCGGATCCCCAGGATTTCTTTCAGCTCGACGTGGATGCGTTTACCCAACGCGGCCATAACCAGGACTTTTCGGCCGCGCTCCGGCAGTACTACGGCAACCTCGTTTTTGACTGGAAGAAGCAGAAACACGAGGAACCCTATTACTACATGCAGTCGTGGAGGCTGCTGTTTCACCCGCCCATCAAACACCTGACTTTGCCGCGGGCGCGCTATGTCCGCGACCTGACCGAGCCCCATGATCCGGCGCAGGCGGACTCGCCTTATTTCAATCCGTCCCTGCACTGGGACATCGACTTCAGCACGGGCACGGAGATGACCTACGGCAACGAGCTCGAGCTGCGGCCCAACCAGTCGTCGTACCAAGAGCGGCTCAGGATGCTTCGCCAGGCCAAGCGCTACTTCTTTGGGGTCGTCATGTTCTACATGTGCGACCAGACCGGCCAGGAGTTCGAGAATGAACTGATCCGCCGCAAGAAAGAGGGGGTTGACGTCCGCATGATGGTCGAGGGCCTCTACGCCTACACCGTCAACCGCAAGTGCATCGACAACATGATCAAGGGCGGCGTGGACGTCATCCGTGTCGACGACTTCTGGAAGCCGGCGTACTTCTCGGCCGTGATCCACGACAAGTTCTGGATCAGGGACGGCGAAGAAGCGGTCATCGGTGGCCAGAACTTTCACGACTTCGCCAACATGTCCGACGGATTTCACATGACCCGCGATACGGACGTCTGGATCAAGAAGGGTCCAGCCGTCACGGACCTCGAATACGAGTACATCCGGCTGTGGAAGCGCTACCGCAACAAGAAGAAGAACGGCTCGGTCGATCCTTACGAAGCCGAGATCAACGAAAAGATCCAGCAGGAGCGCTACGACCGCACCCGCGGCCGCCTCAACTACTCGTACTGGCTCTCGGATCCCGGTAAGCGCATGAACGGCATCTGCCGGGTTCTGGTCCAGGACCGCATGGCTTCGCGTAACGCCATCGGCCCCGTCCTGGCCCGGTACATCTCCGAGGCCAAGGAGCACATCTTCATGACCACGCCGAGCGTGGACTTCAACCTGGACCAGCCTCGCAAGAAGACCAAGAACCAGGACCATATCTTTGACGCCTTTGTCGAGGCGGCCCAGAAAAAGGGCGTGAAGGTGGACCTCATCGGCAACGGCCTCGCCGGCGGCATGGGGGACATGACCAACTTCTTTGAACGCTTCATGGCCTCCGAGGGCATGAAGGACAAGGAGCTCTTGAAGCGCCTGCTTCTCGACCTGGGCATCGCCCTGAGCGAGAACGGAGCCAAGAAGGACCGCGAGCACATGCTGAGGCTCGAGAGCCTGGCCACGGAGTCGCATGCGTGGGGTTACTTTCAGTTCATCCACGCCAAGACCCAGCTCTTTGACCGGACCTTGGCCGGCGTGACGAGCTTCAACTGGGACAACCACTCGGGCAACATCAACCACGAGGCGGGAATCTTCTGTCTGGACCGCCACCTGGCCGATCAGCTCGAGGGTCAGATGGTGACCGACCTCGTGAACTCGGTTCCCATCGTGAGCTCCAACGGGATCTGATGCCGATCGCCGCCGTCGCCTGGGTCCTGGTCCCGGTGGCGCTGGCGCAGTTTCTCCCGGCAGACGCCAAGGGCTGGGTCATCGGCATCCACGAGGCCCTCTCCGAGGTGTTTCTCGTCGCGATCACGTTTCGGCGAACGCTGAGATCGCCGGGGCCCAGACCCCTCCAGGGCCTGCTCCTGGGCGCGGCCTTCACGGCGCTCTTCGCGGCGGACCTGTTCTACTTTCTCAACACCCGGTTGCCGCCGGAGTATTCAAAGGGCCTGACGTACGTGACCGAGACCGGATATTCCGCGTTTCAGGTCCTGCTAGGCGCCGCGCTCGTGGTGGCCATGCGGCGGGCGGGTGTCCGCATCCGCAACGTGTGGGTCGCGGTCTGCGCTTTGGCCTACGCGTGGATGAGTTACCGCTACGTGCTCCATCCGTATTACACGCGGCCCGACACGCCGACGGGGTACTTTCTGGTGAGCAGCACCTTTTACGCCGCCGCCCAGGTGGTGGTGCTGGCACTGTCGACCGGCCTTGCGGCGCGGGTGACCGCGGGACGCGAGCATGCTTTTCTCCAGGCCGTGCTCCTGCTCTGTCTCTCGGACTTCGCCATCCGCTACTACGACGCGGTCTCGAGTCAGCCCATGTTCATCTGGGCGGAGGCCGGATGGCAGGCGGCGGTGGCCGCGCTGGCCGCTCAGTTCGCCCTCTCCAACCGCGCCGCGCCCCTCGAGCTCAAGAACCTGGCCCCGCCCCGCAGTGTTCGCGTGCTTCTCACGCTCGCGATCCTGGCCTCCAACGTGGCGCTCCTCACGGCCCTGATCCTGACCCACATCCACGGTGTCGGGACCGCGTTTCACCTCACCACGCTTCTTCTCCTGGCCTACGGGATCTGGCTCGTCGCCAACGAGATCGGCATCCGGCTGAGCCGCCGGCTCCACGGCGTCGAGGTGCTCATGGCCCAGTCCCTCAAGACCCTGGGCGAATCCACGGGCATCCACGAACTCGACCGGTGGGTCGCCGCCTACAACTCCGTCGTGGGCCGCCTCATCCAGCAGGCCGAGCTCGTGCAGGCCGGACGCCTCGGAGCGCAAGTGGCGCACGACATCCGCTCACCGCTCGCCGCCCTGAACGCCGCCGCGGGCGTCGAGTCGTTGAACGACGACGAACGCAAGCTCATCCGGAGCGCCGTTCAGCGCATCCGGGACATTTCAAACGACCTCCTGTCCAAGGGCGCGTCGGCCCCGGCGCCCAAGGGTCCTCGGGTCTGCCTGCTCATCGCCGTGATCGACCGCGTGCTCACCGAAAAGCGCCTGCAGTACAAGTCATCTCCGCGCATTCTGATCGAGGGTCCGGGCCCGGAGTCCTACGGCATCTTTGCCACCG
>DATJFU010000116.1:0-6643 GCA_035495495.1 Bdellovibrionota bacterium | reverse complement strand
CGATGCCCAGGTCACCCAGGACGGAACCGTCGCCCAGGCGGATTTCGATCCCCAGCACTCGGGCATCAACATGACCCTCATGCTGACGTACCGGCCGGACGGTCACGGGAACATGCAGCTGAACTGCGCCGTTCCGTCGCAGGACCAGCTCGACGAGGGGCTCATGGAGTGGCTCGAAAGCGCCAGCTCCGGCCACGGTAAGCAAGCCATGCTCGACTTCAACGGATTTCTGTTTCGGTTCGACGGGAGCGCCCCGGACCCGACGCAATACATGAACCATGAGTTTGGTCACCACAGCTTGGACGACCAGACGGCCATCGCCATGGGTGAGCAAGGGGGCGTCCCCGATCAAGCGACCTTTGACGACGGCGACGACAGCGGACGCTTCTTGCCGGCGGTTCTCGGTCCGGGGGGCCACGGCACCAGCGTGGACGTGGGCGTCTAAGAAACCGTTTTGAGGTGGAATGCGGACTCGTTTCTCAGCCTATTGGACGACCCTTCTCCTCCTGGCCCTGACGCCCCGCCACGCCCTGGCCAATGCGTCCCCCGAAGACATCGCGCCCTTGCCACCCGATCCACCGCCGGCCAAGTCCCTCTCGAAATCAACCTCGACAGGTGATCCCACCTTGAGCCTGCTCGCGGGGGAGATCGAGGTCGACGCCGAGGGCACGGACAACGAAGGCCCGTATTTTCAGGTTGAGCACACGCCGTCGCAGCTCCAGTTTCAGGTGCGTGCCGCCGTGATCGATCCCAACGCGCGTATCTGTACGCTTTACGCGCGGGACACCCAAGGAAACATCGACCACTCCCAAGGCATCCTCAGGCGCGACAGCGAATGCCCCGCGCCGGGCACCACCCTCCCCGTCCGTTGGCCGCCAAACGGGGCGGAGGCGGGGCGGTACACGATCGAGGCCATCGACGTTCTCGGGCAACGCCCCATCTCGAGTCCCCTGCCCGACGAACACAAGGCGTGCCTGGCCCGCGTGGGCCGCGCACTCTGCCGCTTCTTGAAGAAGAACGACAAACGCGGCCACGCCACCCAGAGCCTGCAGGATCCCGACCACCCGGCGGCCCAGGTCCACGACTGGGAGAGCCACGCCAAGGGGGGCTTTCACAAATACCTGGATGGCCACGGCGATGGAGCCGACTGGGATCCCAACCAAGGCGATCTCCACGGAGTGATCCAGCTCAACATCGTGCTCGTGTCCCGCCCGGGACCCCATGGAGGGGCGCCCGCGCTCCAGTGCGCGGTCCCTTCGGAGGCGCAGATGAACGAGGGCCTCGAGGAATGGCTCGAATCCTTTGAGACGGGAGCCCGGGTTTCGACGCTCGATCTCGGGGGCGTGATGCTCCAGTTTTCAGGGCGCCCGCCCGATCCCGGCACGTGGCAGGACCCCACCCTCGGATCCGACGAACGGTACGCCATTGGCGAACAACATGGACTTCCGCCGGACTCCGAGGACAGCTGGACCGATTCGGTTCCGGAGAGCCGGGACCCGAGTCCCGTGGTTCCTGACGGACATGGTCCGGTCGACGTCGACGTGGCGACCTGACCATTTCTCCGGTACAGTGGCTTCCCGTTTCAAGGAGGCCCCCCTTGCGCCGTTTTCTCTCACTCGCGTGTCTCGCTCTTCTCCTCGTCTCCTGCCATCGCGGCCCTTCAAGCCACGTCCGCGTCCAGGGCGATGGGCTCTCGCAAGAGGAGGCCGCGCTCCGCGCGTCGCGGATCAGCGACGTTCGGTACGACCTTTCGATGTCCCTCGAAACGGGCGAGCCAGTCGGGTACACGGGCGCGGTCACCGCGCACTTCAAACTGTCCCAGCCCGACGACGGGCTCGGCTTGGACTTCGGCGGCGGCAAGGTCACGGCGATGTCCGTCAACGGCGCCGCGGTGACGGACGTGGGCTACTCAGGCGCCTTCATCCCGCTCTCCAAGGGGCTGCTCAAGGCCGGACAGAACGAGGTGCACGTCGAGTTTCAGCACGGATATTCCACCTCCGGGTCGGGCCTCTACCGGTTCGAGGACCCCGAGGACCACAAGGTTTACGTCTACACCGACTTTGAACCCTTCGACGCCAACCAGCTCTTTCCATGCTTTGACCAGCCGGATCTCAAGGCGACCTATCAGCTGACGGTTGAGGCCCCCTCGGCCTGGGTCGTGGTCTCGTCCAACAAGGAGGCCTCGTCAGAAGGCGACGCGCGAAAGACGTGGAAGTTTCCGGAGACGCCCAAGTTCAGCACCTATGTTTTCTCGCTCCATGCCGGCCCGTACAAGGTGTGGACGGCGGACGAGCCGGCCCCCTCTCCCGGCGGGCAGCCCATCCCGCTGCGCCTGTTCGCGCGGCAGTCCCTCGCCAAATACGTGCACCCCGACGATTGGTTCACGGTCACGCGGCAGGGCCTGGCCTTTTACCAGGAGTACTTTGGAGTCCCCTACGCGTTCGGCAAGTATGACCAGCTGATCGTCCCCGATTTCAACTCCGGCGCCATGGAGAACGTGGCAGCCGTCACGTTCAGCGAGCGGTACATCAAGCGTGGGGCCTCCACCCGGGAAGATCGAGAGAACATCGCCGAGGTGGTGTTGCACGAGATGGCCCACATGTGGTTTGGGGACCTCGTGACCATGCGGTGGTGGGACGACCTCTGGCTCAACGAGAGTTTCGCGACCTACATGTCCTACATGGCCTGTTCGGAGGCCACGGAGTTCACGGACATGTGGCAGGGCTTCTTTGACGACACCAAGAGCTGGGCGTACTGGGAAGACCAGCTCGTCACGACCCATCCCATCGTCGGCGAGGTGCCGAGCACCGCGCAGGCGTTCGCCAACTTCGACGGCATCACCTACGGCAAGGGCGCATCTGTCCTCAAGCAGCTTTCGTTTCTGCTCGGTGCTCCTAAATTCCGTGAGGGCGTGCGGGATTACATGCGCAAGCACGCGTTTCAGAACGCCGTCATGAACGACTTCATGGAGTCCCTCTCGACGGCGTCGGGCGTGCCTCTCGGCGCCTGGACCCAGAGCTGGCTCAAGACCGCCGGCCTCAACACGGTCACCGTCGACTACGCATGCAAGGACGGCAAGATCGTTCGTTTCTCGCTGAACCAGTCGGCTCCGTCCGAGCATCCGTTACAGCGCGAGCACCGGACGCAGGTGGCGCTCTACGGGCGTGACGGTGACCACATGGTGATGAAACGCGCGCACCAGATCACCTACCATGCGGAGAGCACGCCGGTTCCACACCTGCTGGGGCTCGATTGCCCCGAGATGGTGCTCCCGAACCAGGGAGACTTTGACTACGCCAAGACCCGACTGGATCCCGAAACCCTCAAGGCCATCAAGAAGGACCTGGGCAAGCTCGATGAGCCCCTCACCCGCATGATGGCCTGGCGGGCCCTCTGGGATATGGTGCTCGATGCCGAGCTGCCCCCCCTCGAGTTTTCGGAGATGGCCCTGGGTTTCATCCCGACCGAGCCCGAAATCCGGGTCCAGCGGTCGGTGTCCGAACACTTTGTCGAGGTCCTCCATTACCTCCCGCTTCGCGGATCCGCCGACCGCGTGCTGCGCGACACCTACGTGGAGAAGGTCGAGAAGTTTCTCTGGGATCGGCTCGCGCAGGCGCCGGGCGGGACGGACCAGCAGAAACTCTGGTTCGACCGTTTTGTCGCCTTTGCACGGAGTCAGGACGGGATCCAGAAGCTCCTGGGCCTCCTCGACGGCCGCCTCCGGGTGCGTGGCATGGACCTGGATCAGGACCGCCGCTGGGCCCTCGTGGCCCAGGTCTGCGAGTTCGACGCCGAGAAGGGCCGCCCCTGGATCGCCAAGGAGCAGGCCCATGACCCCTCTGAGAACGGAGCCAAATGGGCCCTTTTCGCGGCGGTCGTGCAGCCCGATCTCAAGGTCAAACAGGAATGGATCCAGAACGTTCTGGGCGACAAGGCTCCGACCATCCCGCAGGCGCGGGTTCGGTCCGTTCTCCGCGGGCTCTTCAGGCCCAGCCAGCCCGAGCTGGTCGACCAGCTCGCCCAGAGGGTCCTGGATGGCATCCCGGCGCTGAACAAGGCGCGCGACGAGGTGTTCTTGGGCACCCTGGGCCGGTACGCCATGCCCGTGAGCTGCGCCGAGGCGAGCAACCGCCGCATGCAGCAGTTTCTTGACCACCACGGCTCCGAGCTCCTCCCCGTTCTCCTCAAGGACGCCAAGGTCTCGCTGCAGGAGGACGAGCGTTGCGTGCGCATCCGGGCCCGGCAGGCCCAGGCCACGCAGACGGCGAGTAACGAAGGAACCCACTGATGAGAAAGTACGCGCTCGAGAAAGAGGATGAAGCGGCCCGCCTCGAGAAGATGTCGGATCTGCCGACCTACCAGATCTCTGAAGAGATCGTGGGGTTTCCTATCCAGGCCGGCCAACGCGTTCTGGATGCCGGATGCGGCTCAGGGGTGGTGGCCCGGTATTTGGCAAAGACCTTTCCCGGAATTCAGGCCGAAGGGTGCGACCTTCCTGCCCGCATTGAACAGATCAGAGATCTTCCGCAAAACCGTGGACGCAAGGACGTCTCGTTCTTTCCGTCGCCCGTGGAGAAGATCCAGCAGCCGGATGGGACCTACGACCGGATCCTCTGCAGATACGTTTTTGAGTTTCTCGAGGACCCAAGTCGGGCGGTGAGCGAGTTCTTACGCGTACTCAAGCCGGGCGGGCGGCTCTTGGTGATCCAGTTCGATGGCTTTCTCTACAATTACGAGCAGAAGAACCCCGAACTCCGAGCCATGATGGAAACCCTCAAGGCTAAGTTTCCGTTCGATATGTACCTCGGCCGCAAGGTGCCCGGCCTCCTGAAGCAGGCCGGCTTCTCGAAGATCGAATGGGACGTGCAGGCCCACGGCATTCGGGGCGACCGGGTGGAGGGAGAACGGGAACACATGTACGCCCGCTTCTCCAACGCTACCGAGTGGTATGCTCGGGCTTTGGGGTCCATCGAAAAGGCACATCGGTTCAGGGACCTTTACTGCGATGAGATGGACGATCCCGGCAACGTGCTCTTCTACAATAAGTTCTTGATCCGCGGCACAAAGCCCGTGTAAAGAAGTCCCCAATTCACGAGGGGACCATGCCATTTCAGACTTTTGAGACGCCCAATGCCCGCTATCAGGTGTTCCACGACCGCGCCGCCGGCCAGGACGCCCCTACGGTGGTATTTCTGCATGGGGGCCCCGGGTTCAATACCCACGGCGAACGCAAGACGTTAGCCCCTGCCCTTTCGGGCCGGGTGAACGCCCTATGGTTTGACCTGATCGGATGCGCGGATTCTCCGGCGATTTCGCCCGAGAAGATCACCTGGCAAAACCAGAACGACGATATCGCGGCCATCGTGCGCCATTTCGTGGGCAAGCCCGTCCACTACATCGGCCATTGCATCGGTGCGTTCATGACCCACGATCTCGTCCGCAGACACCGGGACACCGTGGGCGGCGTCACCTGGTACGCGCCCATCATTAGCGTCTCGGATGTCTTCAAGAGCCTGATTCAAAGAAGCCTGCGTGAAGAACGCCTCAATCCCGCCGAACTGACGAACGAGCAGCGCCACTTCATGGACCGCTTTCTTTCGATTCCTGAAAGCGGCTTCGGCCTCCCCGAGATTACTTTCGTCCTCGAAATGGCCGCCAAAATCCGGGGCTTTCAGGAGCTCTACTGGACCGACTTGGGCGCCATGGAGCGCTATGTGGGCTGGATGACCGAAAAGCCCTTCGCACCCGAAGTCTATTTTAGAATCATGACGGACTTCTTCGGCACCGTGGACAAGAGCATCGCGGATTACACCGGAATCCCGGTGCACGCGCTTTACGCCGACGATGACCAGATCGCCCCGTGGTCCGCTCAAGGGAGCAAAGTCGTCGCCCAAATCCCCCATGCCAAGGCCACGCTGATCCGGGGCGGTTGCCACTGGATGCACTTCCAGAAGACCCAGGAGACCGCTGAGGCGACTCTCGCCTTCTTGGGTCGCTGAGCCGTTAGGATTTCACAACATTCCTCCGATATGGTTTCGACCCATCGGCCGGGCGGAGGAATTCTTGACCTCAAAAATCAACAATAACTACCTAGAACGCCACGCCCGACAAATGGGCATCATGAGCCGGGACCAGCTTCTCGAGATCCGGGGCATGCCCGTGGCCATCGGCGGACTGGGGCTCGGGGGATCCGTCTTTATCAATCTGGTCCGCCTGGGTTTTGAGCGTTTTCATATCGCCGATCCCGACATCTACGAGCGGAGCAACATCGGACGCCAGCGCGCCGCCAAAGAGACCACCGTCGGGCGACGCAAGGACGAGGCACTGATCGAAGAAGCGCGAGCCATCAACCCTGACCTCAAGGTGGTGACCTTTCCGGATGGGGTCCAGGAAACCAACGTCGACCGGTTCTTGAAGGGCGTCCGCATCGTGGTGGACGCCGTGGATGTATTTGCCATTCCCGAAAAGATCGCCCTCCATGAGGCCGCCCGCGCAAAGGGGCTGCTGACGGTCACCTGCTCCACGGCGGGATTTGGAGCTTCAGTCGTCGTCTTTGATGCAAAAAGCCCGAGTTTCGTGGAACTTTCGGGTCTCTCAAAAACCGCCGAGTACGCCCAGAACATGGATCGTTGGGTGAAGTTCG